>JAUNHO010000125.1:3260-4315 GCA_030523905.1 Bergeyella zoohelcum | reverse complement strand
CCAATTTCGTACCAAGTTTTTCTCTTCTATACTCTGGTTTTACAAACAAACGAGCAACCTCCACCACCCTATTCTCTTGAAACTGAAACTGCGGAAATCTATCGTCATACCCCATCATACAAATAGCCCCAACAATCTGGTTATCAGAGTTTTTTGCTTGAAAAAAAGCATTATCCGCTGTACTTTTTATATAAAAATCATTAAAATTGGCTAAATCTTTTGGCAAAATAGAATGATTGAGCATCGGAAAAAGCAATCTCCTACTCTCCAAAACAAACTCTACTAATCGCTGATTATCAGTGCTTTCTACTTTTGTAATTGTAATCATCTTTTTGTTTTACAAATTTAATGACGAACTTTTGGCATTATCAAAGTTTTTCCCTCGTGGGAAATGCCCGTCAGCTCTACCTGATATGTCGCTTGAAGTAAATCTATCAATTCCTGCTGATTATCAATATGTTCTATGGCTTTCAGATTCTGATTTTGCATCATATAAAATTTATCTCCGTAGAGAAACGCCAGATTAGGGTCGTGCATTACACAAATGATAGTAGTCCCTTGCTTTACTAGGCGTTTAAGATGCTCTAAAACAGCCACTTGATAGTGTAAATCAAGGTGGTTGGTAGGCTCATCAAGGAGTAAAACATCTGGTTTTTGTACCAAAACTCGGCAAAGAAGCACCAATTGTCTTTCGCCACCAGAAAGCGAAGTATAAGGTTTATCTCTCAGATGCCAAAGTTCAAAGGATTTTAGAACTTCTTCCACCAAAGAAAAATCTTCATCGGTAGGAGAAAAACGCGAAAACGAAGCCCTGCCAGTAAGCACCACATCTGCCACCTTAAATGGAAAAGTACTATGATGAAACTGCGACATAAAGCCTATCCGCACGCCATTATTTCGGTGAGGTTTGATGTTTTTTCGTTCTATATCGTTAAAGAATACCTCGCCCTGATATTTCCTTTCAATACCTGAAAGAATGTTGAATAAAGTAGATTTTCCGCTACCATTTCTCCCTAGAATAACACTAAGCTCATTCGGAAAAAAATCGGCTGATA
>JAUNHO010000125.1:0-3250 GCA_030523905.1 Bergeyella zoohelcum | reverse complement strand
TCCCAAACGAAAAGGAAAGATTATTGATGTGTATTAGTGCTTTCATTGATTCCAGTTTGTGGTATTTTTTCGCATTAAATAAATGAATAATGGAGCTCCCAAAATCATTGTGAAAACTCCGACAGGGATTTCAAATGGCATCACGGCACGGGAAAAATCATCTATTAAAAGTAGAAAAGTACCCCCGATACTGATATTTGCAAAAACCCCTATCTGATTATTCGGCCCGAAAATCATTCGGCTAATGTGCGGTACAATCAGCCCAAAGAGGCTTATCATACCTACTGATGCCACCGCCGCCGCTGTAATCATCGTTGCCATTGCCACCATTATTATTTTAATATTCGTAGGATTTACGCCCACCGCGTGAGCCTCTTGGTCGCCTAGTGCCAATAGATTGAGCTTCCAACGAAAAAGAATAATCCCAACTAGACCAATAATGATGGGATAAACCGAAGTTTGTAGTTTTTCCCAAGACGCAGTGTGGAGTTTCCCCATCGTCCATTGTACTATGGCTTGTAGGCGATATGGGTCACTAAGGTATTGTAAAATAGTAAGAAAAGCGGTGAAAACCCCTGAAATTATCATACCTGAAAGCACCACCGTAACGATGGAAGTTCTAGCCCCTGAGTAGGACACCAAATAAGTAATCCCTACCGCTAAAACCCCAAAAATAAAGGCCGATAAACTAATCGGTAAAATAGGAAACAACATTACCAATGCAGCACCAAATGCAGCACCAGAGGAAATCCCTAGGGAAAACGGATCTACTATTGGGTTTCTGAAAATCGCTTGTAGCACACCGCCAGAAGTTGCCAAAGCCGCACCTACCAAAAAAGTAAGCAACACCCGTGGCAAACGCACATACCAAAGAATGGTCTGCATACCAGAATCTAGGTGAGAAGTCTCTATTTTATTTCCCATTTGGGTTTGGATTTCCACAACGATATAATCTAAAAGTTGCGAAATACTCAAATTATTGGTACTCCCCAAGGCTAATGAAAAAAATAGCACAAAAATAGGAATAATGACCAATAATAATATCTTAATCCACCTCATCTATTGTTTTTTAATATTATACAAAACCTCCAAATCTGTTTGAATTTCTTTCTGTAATTCTTCCTCTGTTTTGTCTTTATAAGACCAATTGTGAATTTGTTTAGCGAAAATCATAAATTTAAGTGTATGAGGGTCATAATTAAAAGTAGGCAAAAGCTGAAACACTTGCTTATTCTTCACGGCTGGAAGGTCTGCCAATTCCTTTAATTCATAGACATCTTTCAGCTGGGAATTCCACAAAATAATAAGGTCTGGATTCCAGCGGTAAATAGACTCTGCTCCTATATTTGGGGCTTCCAATTCTAGCGGACAGGCATTTTCCAAACCAGCGGAGGTAATTGCCAAATCTACCAAAGTCCCCTTACCAGAAGTGGAAAAAATACGCCCCTTGGACCACGCATAGTAGGCTTTTTTTACATTATGCCCACCGTGATTGAGTTTTTCTAGTTCCTTATCTACATACTTCAAAAGGGTCTCCGATCGTGCCTCTTTATCCAAAAGTTTTGCCACACCACGAAACTCATCATAAATTTTATTTTTATCTAAACTTGACACGGCAAAAACAGGAATACCCAGCTCCTCCAACTGGGCAATCACCTCTTTATCTTGCTCATAGACTACCGCCAAATCTGGTGCTAACCCCACTATGGTCTCTATATTTACCATTCGCCCATTATAGGTAGGTGTAGCGATTTTCTTTTCGGCAATTCTATTGTCCAAGGTAGATAAAAACGCCATTGTAGATTCATTCTGATAGACCGATTCTGGTAGTCCTACTATCTGCTTTCCCGCTTCTAGCATATAAAATTCATCTACCATTGGTTCAAACAAAACGGC
The DNA here is from genome assembly GCA_030523905.1 of Bergeyella zoohelcum. GTDB lineage: Bacteria > Bacteroidota > Bacteroidia > Flavobacteriales > Weeksellaceae > JAUNHO01. The sequence goes on along the minus strand of JAUNHO010000125.1, from coordinate 1,354 downwards.
AACTTTCTGTGCGGGTTGGGCAAGGCTAATGCTCTTCCCTCGGCTATCCGTAGCGTGGAATTTTCCCACAGAATTTTTCTTCATCTCTTGCTGACAAGACACAAAGAAAATCGTTAAAATTATGTATAAAAAATTTTTCATTACTTCTTAGATAATTTTTCTAATAACTATTCTCTAAGCCCTAACAACTAAACTTTACTAAAAACTATACCTTACATTAAACATTAAGTTTCTTGGCGTACCTGGAAACAACCTAGGATAATTAAACGCCCCTAGCCAGTAGGTTTTATTGAAAACATTATTCAGATTGAGAGCCAGTTGCATATCTTTCAGTTTGTAATATACCGCTGCATCTACAAGAGTATAAGCAGGGAGTATGAGGTCTCTTTCTTGCCACGAAATTTTTTCATCTACATAGTTCATTCCCAGTCCAAAGCCGAAATCCTTCATAGCACCTTGCTTCACATCGTACCTTGTCCATAGATTGAAACTATGCTTTGGGGTATTGTCTTTTCGGTATTTTAGTTGGTCTTTCATTTGGAAGGCATCCATATAGGTGTAACCAGCATTTATCAACCAATTGGGCAAGATTCTCCCCATTATATCCAGCTCTATACCTTTATTTTTTTCGGTGGCTCCCTCGCTCATTAGCTCATCTACCATTCCTACGCCATCATCATAGGTGAGTACATTTTTTTGTTTGATATGATAGAAAGCCAAATTGGCGTGAAGTTTTCCGCCTAGCCATTCGGTTTTTGCACCAAACTCCCAAGATTTAGAAGTTTTCGGGCTGAAAGGCTCTCTTACAATCTCTCCCGTTGCCCCGTCCATACGGAAATTGGAAGTCCCCAGATAGGCATCTGTCTGCATCTGAAACCCTTCTATATAAGACCCATAAAGGTTAATATTTTCGGTGGCTTTATAGACCAAACCCGCTCTTTTGAGGAATTTATTTTGCTTTACTTTTATCTCATTAGCCAGTTTATAATTGTTATAATCCACGAACCATTCTTGGCGAAGACCAAAACTAAATATCCATTTTCGCCATTCCATTTGATTCATAAAATAGATACCATTTGTATTGAAATACATCGGGCATAGGGTTTCCATCGCTATCCATTTGGTAAAGATGGGCATTAGCAGGGCGATAAGAATTGGCAATTGTTCCATCTAGCAAACGGTAGCCTCTCGCCTCGTTCCACCCACCGTTTTTACTCACTTCAAAGATAATGACATCATAGCCCAAAACGGCTTTATTTTCAATCTCACCAATAGAAAAATCACCATTAAAATAGGCATTAAAATTATCGGTAAAAAATTTCTGTTGTCTCTGTACATACCTCATCTGCACTTT
>JAUNHO010000124.1 GCA_030523905.1 Bergeyella zoohelcum | reverse complement strand
CTTTTGCTCAATGGAATTTTAAGAAGAAAAATAATAAGATTATTTTATTCTCTTATGATAATAGAGAAAAACGAATTTTAGAAATAGATATAAAAAAATCTTGATTTTTTAGATTTTTGATAATAAAACAAAATAAAAAACATTATGAAACGCACAGATATAAAAACCATTTTAGTTATTGGCTCAGGGCCTATTATCATTGGTCAGGCGGCCGAGTTTGATTATTCAGGGACACAGGCTTGTCTCTCCCTAAAAGAAGAGGGCTACCGAGTGATTCTCATCAACTCCAACCCTGCCACCATTATGACCGATAAGGAAATTGCCGACAAGGTCTATATAGAACCCATTTCGTTGGAGTTCGTCAGCCATATCATCAGAAAGGAAAGACCTGATGCTCTCCTGCCAACTTTGGGCGGACAAACAGGGCTGAATATGGCGGTAGAACTAGAAAAATCAGGCATTTTGAAAGAATGCAAAGTAGAGGTTTTGGGGACTAAACTCTCCGCGATTAACAGAGCCGAAGACCGAGATTTATTCCGCGAACTGATGAACGATTTGGGCGAACCTGTACCAGAATCCGACATCGTCAATACCGTGGAAGGTGCTTTGGATTTTGCACAAAGAATCGGCTACCCTGTCATCGTTCGTCCTGCCTTTACGATGGGCGGAACGGGTGGAGGTATCGCTTCCAATGAAACCGAACTCAAAGAAATTGCCGAACTTGGCTTAAAATACAGTCCTGTAACTCAGTGTCTTATAGAAAAATCCATCGCGGGTTACAAGGAGATAGAGTACGAAGTAATGCGTGATGCCAATGACAATGCCATAGTGGTTTGTAATATGGAAAACATAGACACTGTGGGCGTTCATACGGGGGATTCCATCGTGGTGGCTCCATCGCAAACGCTTTCCGATAGAGAGTACCAAATGCTCCGTAATGCCTCGCTGAAAATCATCAGAGCCTTGGGTATAGAGGGCGGTTGCAATGTGCAGTTGGCTCTAGACCCGCATTCCTTTAATTATTATGTGATTGAGGTAAATCCTAGGGTTTCTCGTTCGTCCGCTTTGGCAAGTAAAGCGACTGGCTATCCTATTGCCAAAATTGCGGCGAAAATAGCGGTGGGGCTTACTTTAGACGAAATTATGAACCCTGTTACAGGCAAAACTTACGCTTGTTTTGAACCTGCTTTGGACTATGTCGTAACCAAATTCCCACGCTTCCCATTTGATAAATTTGAAACTGCCGACCGCCGACTTTCCACCCAAATGAAAGCCACTGGCGAGGTGATGGCGATTGGTAGAAACTTTGAGGAATCCTTGCAGAAAGCCATTCGTTCCCTTGAAACTGGCATTCGCCATATTGGGTTGAAAACCAAACAAGCCGAAGCCCTTACCTCCGAAGAAATTGAGAGAAGAATTAAAATCTGTGATGATGAGCGTCTCTTTATCATCGGTGATGCCCTACGAAGAGGCTACGACTGGGAGCAAATCGTGGAATGGAGCAAAATAGATAAATTTTTCATTTGGAAAATCAAGAAACTCATTGATTTTGAGAAAACCATTGCCGAAAATCCGTTCAATAAAGAGATACTTTTAGAGGCTAAAAAATTAGGCTTTGCAGACCTCAATATTGCCCATCTTTGGAAGGTGTCTCAACGAGAAATTTTCAACTTCCGAAAAGAAAACGGCATAATGCCAGTTTATAAAATGGTGGATACTTGTGCGGCGGAATTTGAGAGCGAAACGCCTTATTTCTACGGCACTTACGAGGAGGAAAACGAAAGCATCGTTTCCGATAAAGAGAAAATCATCGTGCTGGGTTCTGGACCTATCAGAATTGGGCAAGGCGTGGAGTTTGACTATGCTACCGTGCATTCCGTTTGGGCGATTAAGGAAATGGGCTACGAGGCGATTATCATCAACAATAACCCTGAAACCGTTTCCACAGACTTCTCCATTTCGGATAAATTGTATTTTGAGCCATTGACGGAGGAAGATGTGATGAACATCATAGAACTTGAAAAACCAAAAGGCGTAGTGGTGCAGTTTGGCGGACAGACGGCGATTAACCTTGCCGATAAATTAGCCGCTCACGGCGTTCAGATTTTGGGGACTTCTCTGGAAGATTTAGACAGAGCCGAAAACCGCGATAAGTTTGAAAAAGCCCTTCAAGAATTGGGCATTCCTCAGCCAAAAGGTAAAACTTCCACCTCAAAAGAGGAGGCGATTGCCATTGCCAATGAAATCGGTTATCCAGTTTTGGTTCGTCCGAGTTATGTTTTGGGTGGTAGAGCAATGGAAATTGTGTATAACGAAACGGAACTCGCTCATTATATGGAAAATGCAGTGGAGGCAAGTCCTGAACATCCCGTCCTTATTGATCGCTATATGCTGGGCAAAGAGGTAGAAATTGACGCTATTTGCGATGGCGAAACCGTGGTAATTCCTGGTATTATGGAGCATATAGAGAGGGCTGGGGTGCATTCTGGGGACTCTATTGCTGTGTATCCGCCACAAAATGTAAGCGAGGAAGAAATAAAAACTTTGGTAGATTATACCCAAAAATTAGCCAAAGGACTGAATGTTATTGGTTTGATGAATATTCAGTATGTGTTGTTCCAAGGAAATGTGTATGTAATAGAGGTTAATCCGCGTTCGTCTAGAACCGTGCCTTTCTTGTCCAAAATCACCAATGTTCCGATGGCAAAACTAGCCACAAAAGCCATTCTTGGAGCGAAATTGACGGATTTAGGCTACGAAAACGGACTAGTTCCGAACAAAGAAGGCGTTTATGTGAAGGTGCCTGTGTTCTCTTTCTCAAAACTCACGAAAGTAGATGTTTCCCTTGGGCCAGAAATGAAATCCACAGGGGAGGTAATGGGTAAAGATACCACGCTGGAAAAGGCTTTGTATAAAGGGATTATCGCTGCTGGACAAAAAGTACCAATGCACGGAGCGATTCTTTTCACGGTGGCAGATAAGCATAAGGAAGAGGCAACGATTTTGGCAAAACGCTTCCACGAAATAGGCTTCAGAGTTTGGGCTACGGAAGGCACAGCGAAACACTTTGAGCAAAACGGAGTGCCGTGCAAAATCGGTTATAAAATCGGTGAAGAGGCGGTAAATCTCATAGACCTTATCCAAAAAGGCAAAGTGCAGTATGTGGTAAATACCACTACAAAGGGCAAACAAGCCGAGCGAGATGGCTTCCAAATCCGCCGTATGTCGGTAGAAAACGGAGTGCCTTGCCTTACCTCTATGGACACGGTAGAAGCTATTCTCAATGTGATAGAAAGTATGAGTTTCAAAATGGAGGTGATGTAAGGTTTTGAAATTGAAAGATTTAAATTATTTAAAAAATTGAAAAAATCTTATGATAAAAATATAGGGGCGAATAATTTTTCGCTCTTATTTTTTTAATTATTATTTTACCTAAAAAACTGCCATTTTGGTATGATACTGAACAGCCCTATACCTACAAAAGTGAATAAGGCAAACACATCTGAATACAGAAACGAGTTGAGGTAATACAGATGGAAAAAGAAGTGCAAAGCCCCAGCGATAGGGTAGAGCAAAACGCCTATTTTCCTATAAAAATAAATGAGCAAAATACTCCCAATAAGTACCAAATCCGTAGCCGAAATTATATAAAAATACCAACTAGGAATACTGATGTGCTGGTCTTGGGATTGCAGCAACTGGTCTATATCTATACCAATGCCCATAGCCGAAAACCCCAGCATAGCGACTAGCGTAATGATGAAAAATGTACCTTTATTAGGGCTTTCCCCTTTGAAATAATTTTGTTCCATTCTGCGAAAATATAAAAAAACTTATGAAAAATTTTCCATAAGTTTTTGGTCTATAAAGATGAAAGATTATACAGTAACGGCAGATATTAGTCTGTTTTTATCACAGATGAATTCTTCCATAGAAATCATACTTTCCGTTCTCATTACATCATCTATATCATCTATTTTGTAGATTACATTTTTAGCATCTTCGGTGTTTCTTGCAGAGATTTTGCAGAAGATGTTGTATTTACCAGAAATCACGCTTATCTCGGTGATGTTTGGGATTTTTGCAAGTTCGTTTAGTACATACTGCGTTCTGTTGGACTTGGTCAAAAGAATACCGATGTATGCCGTGAAGTTGTAGTTTAGTTTGCCATAATTCAAGATAAGTGATGAACCAAGGATAATCCCCGCATCTTCCATTTTCTTTACTCTTACATGGATAGTACCAGCAGATACATTCATCTGTTTTGCAATTTCCGTGAAGGGCATTCTAGTGTTTTCTACTAGATAATCTAGGATTTTTTTGTCGATTTCGTCCATTTGATAGTTCATATGTATATATTTTTAGAGTTTAT
>JAUNHO010000123.1 GCA_030523905.1 Bergeyella zoohelcum | reverse complement strand
CGCATTAACCTTTCACCACAGTCTTTACATTTGTCAGCTTGGTCTACTTTTGTACAAGATTTTACTTCGGTTCCATCAATGATGTCGTGTCCTCTTGCACCTGTTCTACCACCTTCCATTCCTAAAATTAGAGAACTTAGATATTGCCCTATATACCCAATTTTCAAAGTAGGTGTTTGCTTGGTAATATTAGCCCATTTTCTAATATCCACTCTTGGCTTTATGATTAAATCATTTAAAAACTCTATTATCTTTTCTCTATTATTAGAAATTTTTATCAAATTTGCATTAGGTTTCATTTTGTCTTATTATTTTAAAAGTTCTACTATTTCTACTTCTAACGCTTCGGCAATTTTTTGAATATTGATAAGCGTAATATTTTTTTCGGCTCTTTCAATCATTCCTATATAGGTACGATGTAAATTTGCCTTAAAAGATAACTCTTCTTGTGAAAGTCCTTTTTGTTTTCGGATTTCTTTCACTTTATTGCCAAATTGTACAAGAATATTGTTTTCCATTAAAATGCTAATATTAGTCTGCGAAATTAAAATAATGTAATCCTTTTTTCAACATACTATAATTAGCATTTCGTTTTGAACTCTACACATAATAAAAAAATAGAAAAATCCCATTGCTGTATAAAAATTTCTCCCTACCTTTACCGTACGCAAATTTGCGGGAGACCTTCGGATAGTCCGAAAACCCCACGCAGAGTTGCACCAGCCTTTCGGAAGGTGCGAAAAGGCAAAACAAATCCGCAGGGGAGAATTTAATCGTTAGAAAACGCCCTGCAAAATTGCAAGAGACTTTCGAACGGTTCGAAAACAAGAAACATTAATGTTTGGCACTTTCTACTAAAATATTTTTAATAAACATTGGGGTCTGCTAAAAATATTTCAAAAAAGTCAACAAAAAATAAAATCAACTTAAAAAAAATATATTATTATGATAAAAAAAGTAATTTGGAGAGACTTCGCCTGATGGCTTTTGCTCAGGTGATGAAAAATGTGAAAACTTTTCTTGATGCCGAGGCGAATATCGCTTCCTTGGGGCTTGAAAATGTAAAAAATGAGTTCAACGCAACGCTTTCGGAGCTTGAGGAGGCTCTCATTAGCATCAAAAAAAGCGAAAACACGGAAAAACTCATCGCTTTGGACGAAAAACGCGATATTTTGTTGGTAAATTTCATCTCGCACTGCAAAATTTACCAAACTCACCCCGAAAAAGACAAGGCGGAGGCCGCAAAAAGGAGCGTTATTCAGATTGAAACCTACGGAAAAGACCTTCAACGCCGTGCTTATCTCGATGAAACGGCGATTATTAACAACCTGCTTTCGGACTTTTCAAAACCACAAGCCGATGCCGATATTACCCTTATTGGGGCGAAGGAGTGGCTTGATTTTTTGAGTAGCGTAAATGCCGAGTTTGAAAAACTGCACACCGACCGTACACAGGAAAATTCCGTGAAGGAAACGGGTAAAACCAAAGAGGCAAGGGAGCAAATGCAACAGAAATTTGACCGACTTTGCAAGGCTATTGAGGCGATGGCGTTCGTAAATGGCGATGCGAACTACCAAAAACTTGCCAGTGCCATTAATGAAGAGGTGAAAAATGCCTTGGCACAAACCAAAGCCGTGCAGGGTAAAGAGAAAAAAATATAGGTTTCTAGTATTTAATCTCTTTTGAAATACCATAGAATAGAAAAAATTTTTTCAATAGGAAGATTTATATAAAATAAGCAAGTTAGAACCTATATCTTTATTTCAAAAAACATCATTCCACACTTTAATAAAAAAGTCTTCTCTATTTGGAAGAGAAGACCTATTCTAATTATTTTATTTAGATTTTAAGCATTTATCTAAAAATTGCTCTTGTTCCCAAAGGAGATGCAAGATATTTTCTTTCGCTACATAGCTATGAGATTCCTTCGGTAGAAGCACCATTCTTACAGGAGCTCCTAGGTTTTTCAATGCTTGGAAATAGCGTTCGGTTTGTAGGGTAAAAGTACCAGGATTATTATCTGCCTCACCGTGAACTAGTAGCATCGGGGTTTTCATTTTATCGGCATTCATAAAAGGCGACATCTTATTATAAACCTCTGGCGTATCCCAATAGTTTCTCTGCTCGGACTGGAAACCAAACGGCGTAAGCGTTCTGTTATACGCCCCACTTCTGGCAATTCCACACGCATAATCTTTACTATGCGTAAGGAGATTGGCAGTCATAAAAGCTCCATAGGAATGCCCTCCCACAGCTACTTTTTTTCTATCAATATAGCCTAGCTTATCCACGGCATCTATCGCTGCTCTACCATTCGCTACGAGTTGCTCTATAAAAGTATCATTTGGCTCTGTTTTTCCCTCACCAATGATAGGAAAAGCAGCATCATCTAGCACTGCATAACCCTTTGATACCCAATAAACAAACGAGCCATAATAAGGATATGTGAAGTCATTAGGGTTTTGGGTGCTTTGCCCTGCCGTATTTTTGTCCTTATATTCGGTAGGATATGCCCAAATCAAAAGCGGAAGTTTTTCTTTCTTCGTTTTTCTATCATAACTTGCTGGTAAATAAAGCGTTCCTGTGAGTTCCACGCCATCATTTCGCTTGTATTTTATCACCTCTTTATGTACATTTCCTAGACTAGCAAAAGGATTAGCAAAAGAGGTAACCGCTACGGATTTTCCTGTTTTTATGTTCTTTTTATAGGTGTTCGGAAATTCATTAGCCGACTCCTGACTGGTGAGAATTTCTCCTTTTTTGATGTCTAAAATATCCAAAATATCCTCTTTGGCATTTTTAATATTAGAGGTATAAAGGCGTTTTTTCTCCAAGGTTTGTAAATTCATTTCATCAATAAAAGGGTGCTGCCCATCTTTGGTATAGCCCTCACCAATGAGATAAGATTTCCCATCTTTCACATCTACCACACCCCTTCCAAATTCATTAATCGTGGTATTAAAATGACCTGGGTCGCTATATACATCTTGGTAATTTCTGTCTTCTATAACCTTGGAAGATAGGTCTTTGAGATTGACCAAATAGGTTTTCAGATTTCTAGTATCATACCAATTTTCAGAAACGAAAGCATAATTAGAATTAGACCAAACTACGCCACCAAATCTTTGTTTTGTTTTGAAAAATGATTTCGGAGCATCATTAAAAGGTGCTTCCCAAGTGAAAACCTCATCTCTATACTCCACCGATTTTGCTGGGTCTCCCCCATCTAACGCCTCTGCAAAAACCAATGTTGCAGGAGCATCACTACGCCAAGACATAGACCTTTTACCTGCTCTCACGGCAGAAAATCCCTTTGGCATTACCTCCGTAAGTGGTATATCATTAACTTTTTTTACCAAATTTCCGTTCAAATCATATACCACGGACTCCATTGGAAAACGCCCAAGTGGCACGATGTAAGAATAAGGTCTCTTGATGGTAGATAACATAATGTACTGACCATCTGGCGAGAAGCTAACCCCTGCGTAAATATCTGATTTTTTGAATAATACACTACTTCCGTCCAAAGAAACTTTATATAATTCCGAATGCGTAAGCGTATCAAAATTAGCCTCATCTTGCGGATTTTTCAATAAATCTTGATAAGTTCTATTCTGCGAAACCTTTCCATCAGCCGTAGAAACAATAGGCCCTGTTGGTATATCTTTTTTGGAGTCTATCAATGGCTTTATATCCGAAGGAATTTGCTTGACTATCAAGCTTTTAGAATCTCTACTCCAAGTGTATGGCATACCGAGATTGGCATTCAGATTATCATTCGTTAGTTTTTTTGCTGTTGCCGATGCTAAATCTACCACCCAAAGTTCCACACCTTTATTAGTAGTATTGGTAAAGGATAGTTTTTTTTCATCAGGCGAAAGACCTACATAGGCTATTTTAGGATTTTGAGGCAAATTTTTTACCTGTATTTCCTTTTTTTCATTGATTTTTCTTATTTTCAGATTCGTGATATAAGTCATTGTACTAGAAATATTCGTATTCAGGTTGATACGAAGCCCAGCCAATTTCATCTCCTCTTGGTTTAGTTCATCTAGCGTTTTATAGGTGTTTCTATAAGAAAAAACCAGTAATTCTTTCTTACTATCCATAAAAACAGATGGAGGTCTTTCATAATCTGCGAGTTGTAAAATTTCGGCAGAAGGTTTCTGATAGCCAAGGTTTTCCTGTGCCTCACCGCTACCATAAAATGCTAAAAATGCCATAAGTGCTGTGGTTAATTTTGATTTCATAATTACACAAATTTATTTCGCCACGAATATAAGGAAAAATATTTATTTTAGCACTATTTTACTGATACAATAAATTTTGGCACGATATTTTATAATCGTCCAAAATATAAGTAAATAAAAAAAGCGGATAAAGTGTTATTTTTTA
>JAUNHO010000122.1 GCA_030523905.1 Bergeyella zoohelcum | reverse complement strand
TAGCTTTCTATCTGTAATTTTTGCCAATTCCATATTATGAGTTACGATTACAAAGGTTTGGTTGTATTTATCCCTTAAATCAAAAAATAATTTGTGTAAATCGTTGGCATTTTTAGAATCCAAATTCCCAGTAGGTTCATCGGCAAAAATAATCTTCGGAGAGTTGATTAAAGCCCTTGCTACCGCGGTTCTCTGGGCTTCTCCACCAGACATTTGGCTTGGTTTATGATGAATACGATCGGCTATGTTGAGGTCTTCAAAAAGACTATACGCCTTTTCTAGATAATCTTTCTCTTTTTTACCTGCAATTTTTATCGGCAAAAGTACATTTTCCAAGGCGGTAAATTCTGGCAACAACTGATGAAATTGAAAAACAAACCCAATATTTCCGTTTCTGAATAGAGATAATTCTTTGTCATTCATACTAAGGAAAGACTGCCCATCAATACTTATAGAAGTCTGATAATGAGTAATTTCCGAAGGTCTGTCCAAAGTACCTAAAATCTGTAAAAGTGTAGATTTACCTGCCCCAGATTCTCCCACTATGGACACCACTTCCCCTTCTTTGATATGGACATTCACGCCCTTCAAAACCTCTAAATCTCCATAAGATTTATGTATATTCATTGCTTTTATCATAGCCCAAAAGTAAGAATTTTATATCTAATGACCATAAAAAATCCTTCCAAGTTTTATTGAAAGGATTAAAAATTTGTAATTAAAATTATATAGATTACCCCACTAATAAAGAAAGTGGATTTTCTAAATAGGTTCTCAATGTTTGCAAAAATTCTGCACCAGTAGCACCATCTATCACTCTATGGTCGCACGCCAAAGAGAGTTTCATTGTATTTCCTACTACTATCTGCCCATCTTTCACCACAGGTTTTTCTATAATCGCTCCTACGGAAAGAATAGCAGAATTTGGCTGATTGATAATAGAAGTGAAAGTCTCAATACCGAACATTCCAAGATTAGAAATAGAGAATGTAGAACCTTCCATTTCATTGGCTTTCAATCCTTTAGACTTAGCTCTTGATGCCATATCTTTAACACCAGCAGAAATTTGATTATAATTCATAAAGTCTGCATTCTTCAATACAGGAACCACCAAACCATCTGGAATAGCCACTGCCACACCGATATTGATATTTCCGTGATGAACAATCTTATCCCCAGCCCAAGAAGAATTCACTTGCGGATGCTTTCTCAATGCCATAGCAGTTGCCTTAATCACCATATCATTGAACGAAACTTTTGTATCTGGCAACGCATTGATTTCTTTTCTCGCTTGGATCGCCTTATCCATATTAATTTCCACCATTAAATAATAGTGTGGAGCAGAGAATTTAGACTCGGAAAGTCTCTTCGCTATCACATTTCTTACTTGTGAATTAGGCGTTTCGGTAGTTTCTCCTGCTACAAAATTCATTGCTACTTGTGCTGCAGGTGCAGAACTTACCGACTGATTTTGAGTAGATTGAGCCGATGGAGTGAAATTTTCAACATCTTTTTTCACAATTCTACCATTTTCGCCAGAGCCTTTCAATGCGGAAATATCAATTCCTTTCTCTTGTGCTATTTTTTTCGCCAAAGGAGAAATAGCAATTCTATTAGCGTTTAGCGTTTGGTTATTAGCTGTTGGTTCTTCGCTATCGGTTCTCGGCTCTTGATTCTCAGCTCTCAGCTCTCGGTTCTCGGCTTTTGGCTCTTGACTTTTAGCCACTCCACCACCTGAAAGAATTGCGGAAACATCTGTACCAGCAGGTCCAATGATTGCCAAAACACTATCCACAGCAGCACCTTCGCCCTCCTTTACACCTTGATGAAGTAGAACACCTTTGAACTCCGATTCAAAATCCTGAACGGCTTTATCAGTTTCAATTTCCGCCAAAAGGTCGCCTTCATTCACGGCATCGCCTACATTTTTATGCCATTTAGCCACTTTTCCCTCCGTCATTGTATCAGACAAACGCGGAACGGTGATGACCTCCACACCTTTTGGAGTTTCAATATTTGTAGAAACGGCAGGAGTTTCCGCCACTTCTTGCTTTTGTTCTTGTTTAGTTTCAGTAGGAGTAGCACCACCAATAAGCGAAGAAATATCTTCCCCTTGCTGACCGATGATCGCCAAAACGCTATCCACAGCGGCACCTTCGCCCTCCTTTACGCCTTGGTAAAGTAGAACGCCCTTCACCTCCGATTCAAAATCTTGAACGGCTTTATCGGTTTCAATTTCTGCTAAAATATCACCCTCGTTGATAGCATCACCTACATTTTTATGCCATTTGGCAACTTTTCCCTCCGTCATCGTATCAGACAGACGAGGCATTGTAATTACTTCTGCCATAAAATTTTTATTTTATATTAAAGAATAAAGAGCCGAAATTTAAGTTTTTATATGATAAAAGTCTTGATTTTTTGACTCTATAATCTTGTATCTATTTTAATTATTTTCAATTTTATCAAGGAACGGATAATCTTCCTGTGCATAGACATATTCGTAGATTTTTTCAGCATCTGGATACGGAGAATTTTCCATAAATTCCACGCATTCTTCCACGAACGCCCTCGACTGGTTATCCATCTCTTCTAGTTCTTGCTCGGTAGCCCAGCCATTGTCCAAGATTCTTTGTTTTACCAATTGGATAGGGTCTTCTTGCCTGTGAAGTTCTACCTCTTCTTTGGTTCTATACGGCTCTGCATCAGACATTGAATGTCCTCTGTATCGGTAGGTTCTCGCTTCAATGAAAGTTGGTCCATCACCTCTTCTTGCTCTCTCGATGGCCTCATAAGCGGCTTCTGCTACTTTTTCAGGGTCCATAGCATCTACTGGGAGGCAAGGCATTTCGTAGCCCAGTCCTAATTTATAAATATCCTCGTGGTTAGCCGTTCTTTTCACCGAAGTTCCCATTGCGTATTGGTTATTTTCCACCACGAAAACCACAGGAAGTTTCCAGTTCATCGCCATATTGAAAGTCTCGTGAAGTGAGCCTTGTCTTGCGGCACCATCTCCGAAGAAACAGATATTTACGGCTTTTCTATCAAAATATTTATCCGCAAAAGCGATACCTGCTCCCAATGGAATCTGTCCACCTACAATCCCGTGACCTCCATAGAAACGATGTTCCTTACTGAAAATGTGCATAGAACCACCCATACCACCAGAAGTTCCAGTAGCTTTTCCGCAAAGTTCTGCCATTATTCTTTTAGGATCTACGCCCATCGCCATTGGGTGGATGTGGCATCTATACGCGGTAATCATAGAGTCTTTGGACAAATCCATAGCGTGGGTAAAACCTGCTGGAATAGCCTCCTGACCATTGTACAGGTGCAAAAATCCTCTAATTTTTTGTTTCAGATAAAGAGAGCGACATTTGTCTTCAAAGCGTCTCCACATCGTCATATCGGCGTACCATTTTAGGTAAACTTCTTTTGAAAATTCTTTCATTACTTTTGAAATTATAATTGCAAAAATAGGAAAAATATTTGATTAACAACCTAATTGATAAAGAAAAAGAAAGGAAATTAGTCTGTGTGTAAAATCTTAAAATGAAAAATTTAATATATTTTATTGATTTATTTTATTTTTTGCTATCATTTTCAAATAAAAATCTTACTTTTGACAATTATGAATGCTAAATTTCTTATAAAATCATCAAGAATCATATCCAATATCTTTAATCCTCAAATTTCTTTATTGATTTTTTTCATCTATTATCATAGTTTTCATTTAGGCTGGTTTCCACAAAGTTTTAGAAGATTCATTTTAGTCCTTTTTACTATGATTCTCCCTATCAGTTTTTGGATTTTTTGGAATGTAAAAAAAGGCACCTACTCCAACGCTGATGTATCTAACCAGTTGCAACGCAGGTCTTTATATATTGTGATTATCTGTTCTATTTTAGTCTATATCAGTATTAATATCTATCTCAACTGATATTTTGATTGGCAAGTTTTTTGCCTTTTTTTACTAATTATAATGATGGATATCAGTAATTTTTTCATCAAAAGTTCTATGCATACGGCACTTAATATTTACACTTCGGCATTATTCCTTAATGAAAGTATCTATTTGGGAATCATATGGTTAGGCATTAGTTTTATTGTTGCTATTACTCGTATTATTTTGAAAAAACATTCGGTAAAAGAGATATTTTTTGGAACTATTTTAGGTAGTCTTATTTCTTTTCTTTATCTTTACATCGGTATTCAAAATTAGATAAATAAATGAAAATCAATATACTAACTACTACGGAAGAAACAATAATGCTAACGATTTGGAAATTAGGAGAGCCTTTCACCAAGGATATTCTCGGGGCTTTACCTGATCCCAAAATGCACCCCAATACACTTTCTACTTTCCTGAAAATATTGACCGATAAAGGATTTCTAAAAACGGAAAAAATAGGACGAATTTTTAAATATATACCTAT
>JAUNHO010000121.1 GCA_030523905.1 Bergeyella zoohelcum | reverse complement strand
AACCCAGACCACCAGACCATTCTGCCTTTTACTAGATTAATGGGCGGCCCTATGGACTACACGCCAGGGATTTTCCAAACGAAATTAGACTATTATTTCCCTAATGATACGCGTTTCGTGAAGACCACTTTGGCAAAACAATTGGCATTGTACATCACGATGTATTCGCCGTTACAGATGGCGGCCGACCTACCAGAAAACTATGAAAAACACCTTGATGCGTTTCAGTTTATAAAAGATGTGGCGGTAGATTGGGACGATACCAAAATTCTTTCCGCAGAGCCAGGCGATTATATCCATATCGCAAGGAAAGCCAAGGGCAAAGAGACTTGGTTTGTGGGCGGTATTACTGATGAAACAGTGAGGGATTTCGTGGTAGATTTTTCGTTTTTAGATAAAGGTAAAAAGTATGAAGTTACCATTTACGAAGACGGAAAAGACGCAGATTATATCAACAATCCACAGGCTTATCATATTTATAAACAAGTCATTACCCATAAATCTAAAATCAAAGTGAAACTGGCTAGAAGTGGTGGCTATGCAATGTCCGTAAAACCTTTATAACATAACATAGGTACGATGATGGAAATAAAGGGGAAATTGTTTGATGATTTAGAATTTGGCGTGGTTTATTATCTTCATTATAAAATCAATGGAGGTAGGTTGATATTTGGGACGGCTAAAGACTATCAGGTGTTTCTTACCGAAATGAAAGATAGACTTCTGCCCATTGCGGATATTTACGCCTATTCTTTATTGCCTAGTGCGTTTCAGTTTTTGCTTTGTTTTAAGTCTAAAAACGAAATTCACCAGCAGCTGGATTTACCTGAAACGGAATACAGCCTACAAACAATGAATAATTTCCTGATGAAACATTGCTCCGACTGGCTGAAATCCTTCGTAGAGAAAACCCAAAAGGAATTTTCCTTACCAATGGAAATCGTACGCCGTACTAGGGTAGAAGAGGAGACGGATTTGCTAGAAATACTAAAACAAATCCACCTAAAACCAATACAAAATGCTTTGGTAAAACACGCCGAAGACTGGAAATATTCCTCCTATGTTGGTTACCTCAATTTGGACAAACCCTCATCGTTGAATAGAAATTTTATGCTGAGTTTCTTCCCTTCACAGCAAGAATTTTTAGATTTTCATAAGCAATAAAACAAAGTATATTATTACAGAATTAATTTCAATAAAAGATGAAAGATATAACCTCTAAAAGAAGTCTTAGCTTTGCCCAAATCCTGAATATCAATTTCGGATTTTTTGGCGTACAGGTTGCCTTTGCACTCCAAGGGGCTAATAATAGTAGAATCTTCCAAACGCTTGGGGCAGACCCGCACAACTTGAGCTATTTTTGGATTCTCCCACCACTGCTTGGGCTACTCATTCAGCCGATAGTAGGTGTGGCGAGTGATAGAACTTGGACGCGTTTCGGGCGTAGGATTCCGTATTTGTTCATTGGGGCTATCGTTGCGGTGATGGTAATGGCACTTCTACCCAATGCAGGAAGTTTCAACCTGAGCCTTGCTGGGGCGATGGTTTTCGGTTTGGTAGCCCTGATGCTACTAGATACAGCGATAAATGTAGCGATGCAACCTTTCAAGATGATGGTGGGCGATATGGTAAGCGAGAAGCAAAAGAAATTAGCGTTTTCCGTGCAGAGTTTCGTTTGTAATGCTGGTAATTTCGTAGGGTTTTTATTCCCAATTATCTTCACTTACATCGGTATTAAAAACACCGCTCCTGATGGCGTAGTACCAGATTCTGTGATTTATTCGTTCTATGCTGGGGCGGCTATCCTCATTGTCTGTGTGCTTTATACCATATTAAATGTAAAAGAAATGCCACCGAAGGAGTACGCCGAGTTCCACGGAATAGATGAAACTCCACAGCAACAGAAAACTCCCAATTTGATAGAACTACTGAAAAAAGCACCATCGGTATTTTGGTCTGTGGGCTTGGTGCAGTTCTTCTGCTGGTCGGCTTTCGTGTATATGTGGACTTACACCAATGCTGGGATTGCTGAAAGCGTATGGAATACCACAGATGTGAAATCGGAAGCGTTCCAAACGGCGGGCAACTGGGTAGGCGTATTGTTTGCTGTGCAGTCGGTAGGGTCTATTATTTGGGCAGTGGTTTTGCCGTTCTTCAAAACTAATAAGTCGGCGTATTTCGTGAGTTTGTTGCTGGGTGGCGTAGGTTTTGTTTCTACCTTTTTCATTCGCGACCAGTATTTGTTATTCATATCTTACGCCCTGATAGGCTGTGCTTGGGCAGCGATTTTGGCATTACCTTTCACTATTCTCACCAATGCCTTGAAGGGGAATAATATGGGGGCGTATTTGGGATTGTTTAATGGCACTATTTGCATTCCACAGATTATAGCAGCGGTGCTGGGCGGTGTTTTGTTCAATGTTTTGGGCGGAAGTTCTATTATGATGCTCGTTCTTGCAGGGATATTGCTCATCGTGGGAGCGGTTTGCGTCTTTAAGATAAAGGAATAAATATTTTGTTTTTATAGTTGGTACAAGGGGAAAAGGCATTTGTTTTTTCCCTTTGTTTTTAGTTTTAATCCGTATTAAATAGAGTTAGAATTAAATTATAATATATAGAGCGAGTATCAAAATTTTTTATAATCTAATATGCTGTGTAATAAAAAATTAACTATATTTGTTGCAGAAATCTAGCAAGGGTTAATCCTAAAAAAGGAAACTACCAAACGAAATTGCAGGGCATAATCCTACAAAAGGAAAACCTAAAACAATTTTGCAGGGGACTTTCCTAGAATAGGACAATAAAAAACATTAATGCTTGGGACTATTCTTTGGTAGGAATTATAAAAAACATTAATGTTTGGCATTTTCCTATTACAGGACTATATAAAACATTAATGTTTGGAACTTTCCTTTAATAGATTGATAATAAAATAATAAGTTTAATATAAAATAGTTAAAAAAATGATTGAAAAGACTTACCTGAAAAACCTTCGCTTGATGGCGTTTGCCCAAGTAATGAAGAATATCAAGATTTTTCTTGATAAAGAGACCAACCTAAATTCATTAGGATTAGAGAATGTAAAAAATGAGTTCAATACAGCTCTTAATGCCCTTGATGCTTCGCTTATCTATAATAAAAAAAGTGAATATACGGAGAAACTCATAGAGCTAGATGAAAAACGAGATACTATACTCATCAACTTTATTACGCATTGTAAAATCTACCAAACGCACCCAGAAACCGCAAAAGCCGATGCCGCAAAGCGTTCTGTAATCCAAATTGAGACCTATGGAAAAGACCCTCAACGCCGTGCTTATCGTGATGAGACGGCTATCATTAATAATCTATTAGCCGATTTCTCTAAACCCCAAGCCGATGCTGATATTACGCTTATCGGGGCAAAAGAATGGTTGGGCTTTTTACGCCCACTGAATGAGCAGTTTGAAATACTTCATACCAACCGAACCCAAGAAAAATCGGCAGTAGAAGTAGGTAAAAGTAAAGAGGCTCGTGCGGAAATGCAACAAAAATTTGACCGCCTATGCAAAGCCATCACAGCAATGTCTTTCGTAAATGGTGAGGCAGATTATCTACCAATCGCAAATGTAATAAATGAAGAAGTAAAATCTGCGATTGCACAAGCTAAATCTTTACAAACGCAGGGTAAGAAAATAGCAGATATAAACTCGGAAAACCCATCTACCGAAGGAAATAGTACCAATAAAAATACTTCTGAATAATCTCTTAAAGAGTTAAAAACCAAACAGCCTTTCAATATTCTATCTATTTTATAGAGTATTGAAAGGCTGTTTTTTATAACTAAAATCTTGTTTTTTATTTAATGATTCTATCCAGCACCCACTTAATCATATTACGCTCAGATGCGTGGTGGTCGGCAGAAAACTCTCCTCTATGGCGGTTGGCAATCACGCAATTGACCGTAAGTGCCTTATGTCCCAATAATTTAGACAGACCATAAATGGCAGAAGTTTCCATTTCAAAATTGGTAACGCCCAAATCATTTAGCGTTTCTAGGAACTTATCATCTACGGCTTTCAGGCGTAGCTGTCGCCCTTGTGGAGCATAAAACCCTGGGAAAGTAGCCGTGTTGCCGTGGTATTTGGCATCTTTATAATAATCCGAAATCTCCTCTGCCCAATCAGAGAAATAGAGCATTGGTTTTATTTTTTCATAAGGGAATTTTTCAAGGAAATTTCTACTAAAATCGTTCTCAAACTCGTAATCTTGGTAGAAATGAAGCAAACCATCTAGCCCCACTACATTTTGAGTTACGAGCATATTATCTACCTCCACTTCTGGATTTACGGAGCCACAAGTCCCCAGTCGGAACAATTCCAGCGAGGTATGTTCGGTCTTAAATTCCTTATTTTTCAGGTCAATATTTACCAGAGCGTCTAGCTCATTCATCACAATATCAATGTTTTCTGTACCGATTCCAGAAGACATCACCGTGATTC
>JAUNHO010000120.1 GCA_030523905.1 Bergeyella zoohelcum | reverse complement strand
GAATTCCCAATAGATGTTTTTAGTAAATTTTTAACTTCTATATCTAATTGATGAGAAATACTTTGTGAAAAAACATTATTTACAATAAAAATTGATAATATTAAGGCTATTTTATACATTTTTTATATTTTATTTACCTAAAACAAACACAGCAGGGATTTTGTGAAAATCTACTTGCTGCTTTTTCCAATCTTTTATGCTTAAAGTTCTGATAAACTCTTCATTAGGATTGTTGATATTCGCGGCTATACAAAGCTTCGTACTAGGAGACAGAGTTCTGTACAAATCCTCTAAAAGCTGATTATTTCTATACGGAGTTTCCATAAAAATCTGTGTATAACCCGTCTTTTGCATCTGCTGTTCCAAATGCTGAATTTTTTGCTTTTTCTCGGATTTATCTATTGGCAAATAGCCGTGAAATGTAAATTGCTGACCATTAAACCCACTGGAAATCAGGGCTAAAATAATAGATGACGGCCCATTGATTGGCACTACTTTAATATGATTTTGATGACACCAAGACACCATTATATTCCCTGGATCGGCTATGCAAGGCAACCCCGCTTCGGACAATAGACCAAAATCCTGCCCTGCTTTCATCAACGCTTTAGCCTCCTGTAAATCAGTGGATTCCGTATATTTATCTAGTAGAAATAATTTCAAATCGGCTTGTTTTTTTTCTGGACAAAAAAACTTGATAACACGCCTCGCAGTTTTTTCATTTTCTACAAAAAAATAATCGGTCTTCAAAATATATTCTTTGATGATAGGAGCAAAATAATCTAATGGCGATTGCTCTGATAAATAGGCTGGTAAAAGGAATAGCATCTTACTGATTTTCAATTAGTTCATTAGCAATTTTCTCACAAATATCATCAAGCATTTTATAGACTTTTTCAAAGCCATCAATACCTCCGTAATATGGGTCTGGCACTTCGGCATTACCTAAAATAAGTGATAATTTATCTCTATCTGCTTCGGTTTTAGCCAATTTCATTGCATTTTGAAGATTGCTTTTATCCATACAAAAAATTTTATCAAATATTTCAAAATCTTGCTCGGTGAGTTGCCTTGCTCTGTGCATACTAATATCAACTCCGTGATTGTGAGCCACTTGTATGGAACGATGATCTGCTTTTTCACCAGTATGATAGGCTGCCGTCCCTGCACTATCTATCTCAAAATCAGCAGGTAATTTTGCTCTTAAAATCCCTTCTGCGAGTGGGCTTCTACAAATATTTCCCAGACAAAGCATTAAAATTTTCATTTCTATAAATTTTGTATTTTTATTAATAAAAAATGAAGAATATTGCTACTCTTCATTCCCTATCTTCTATTATATGATTTTTTCCTTTAATTCCTTCACATATTTTTGTATTTCCTTATCTACATTAACTACATCACCTATTGTATTACAAGCGTGCATCACGGTAGAATGGTCTTTCCCCCCCATCTCTTTTCCTATTTTAGAGTAGGTAGAGTTGGTCAGTTCCTTAGAAAAATACATTGCGAGTTGCCTTGGGAGAGCTACCTCTCTTTTCCGTGTTTTAGAAAGAAGCTGCTCTCTACTAATGCCAAAATACTCACAAACTACCTCTTGTATATAAGGAATATTGATGGTCTTTTTTTCCTTTTGGTTAGAAGCAATTTTATCAATCGTTTCCTTTAATAAATCTAGACTTAAATCAGACTTATAAACCGTGGAATAGGCTATTACTGAATTAATTACACCGATGAGTTCCCTTACATTAGAATTAACTTTTGCTGCCAAAAAATCTAGCATATCTTCCGTAAGGACTATTCCATCTCGGTGGAGTTTATCTACAATAATCTTCTTTCTTGTAACCAAATCTGGCGATTTCACCTCGGCAGATGCTCCCCATTTGAAACGGGAAATCACACGCTCTTTTACATCTTGAATATCCACAGGTGCTCGGTCGGAAGTCAGTACGATTTGCTTTCCGTTTTGGTGAAGATAATCAAAAATATGGAAAAAACTATCCTGCGTAGCATCTTTCCCAGAGAGAAACTGAATATCATCTATTATCAATACATCTACCATTTGGAAGTAGTTGTGAAACCCTGCTTTCCCTTCTTTCGAGCGAATGGACTCCACAAAACGCTGTATAAAACTCTCCGAAGACATATAAAGCACCACTTTATCAGGAAAATTTTTCTTCACCTCCAAACCGATAGCGTGAGCAATGTGCGTCTTCCCTACCCCTACATTACCATAGATAAATAAAGGGTTGAAAGCCGTAGCACCAGGTCTTTTGGCAATGGCTCTGGCGATATTAGAAGCAAATTTATTACTTTCGCCCTCCACAAAATCATCAAAAGAAAGATGCGGAAGTAGATTAGACTCTATATTAACCTTCTTAATACCAGGTGCAATGAGCGGATTTACAATTTTCTTTGCAACAGGCAATACTTCCTGCGGTTTCGGCGTAGAGACATTATTTCCCTTTACGGTCTGTGTTACAGGCGTTTGCATTCCCGATGGCTTGTTTTCCATTACAGAATACCAAAGTTTCACTCCCTTACCGATGTATTTCCGTAAAGCACTTGCCAAAATTGGCAGATAATTTTCTTCTATATACTCTTTATAAAAATCGCTCGGAACTAAAAGCGTCAAATTACCATCAACCAAAGATAAAGGCTGCACCCCTGCAAATAGCATATCAAAAGACTTCTCTAGCTTTTCAAGGTCTTTTTTATCTTCTATCGCATTGAGATTTTCTCGCATAAATGTGAGACATTTATCCCAAATCAATGATAAATTTTGTTCCATAAATCTTTATTGAAGATGAGTTTAGAAAATAAATGTGAATAAAAAAATCATTTTCTTCTTGTTTTTTTGAAAATATATCCTTATGATTGTAAAAATTTTCCAATAGATGATACACACAACCCACTCATTAAGAGTCCGTTACGGAGAAACCGACCAAATGAAATATGTTTATTATGGCAACTATGCACAATATTTAGAAGTTGCCCGTGTAGAACTATTCCGAGCGATAGGAATTTCCTACGATGAGATAGAAAAACAAGGCGTTTGGCTCCCAGTATATGACTATAAAATAAAATACCTAAAACCTGCTTTGTACGACCAAATCCTCAACATAAATACCAAAATAACTAAAAAACCAACAGCAAAAATAGAATTTGAATACGAAATATACAATGAAGCCAATGAGAAAATTACAGAGGCTTCCGTAACGCTTTTTTTCCTTGATGCAGCAACCAATAAAATCATCAAATGCCCAGATTTCCTGATGAATCTCATAGAAAAACATTGGCAAGAAATCCCCTAAAACTGAAACTGATATTGCACCAAAAGCATATTAGAATCGTGTTTCGTAGAGCTAGAAATATTCTCATCATAATCGGTAAAAATCCCAGCAACAGAAATTTTAGAACTCTGTTTTTTCGTAAAAATATAACTGAGCATTGGGGTATAAAACCGCCCTACATTAGCCTCTGGAAGGTCTTTCAGGTATTCGTATCGGAAGGAAAACTCTAGTATTTCCCGTTTTTTCCCAATGATTTTAGAAATAAAAGGTACGATATAAAAAGCGGATAAATCATATTCTGAAATCTCTTTTTCCTTATTTTTTGATACCCTGAATGCTGATAAATTAGTTCCGTATTTATACTCGGAAGAAACACCAAAATGCCAATTTTCGGAAAAATTTTTATCATATTTGCCATCAATACCGAAAAGTTTAGCATAGTCTCCATTTTTCATCGTAAAAGATTCATTAAGAGCTATATATAAATCTTTTATAGGTGAAATTTCTAAACGAAAAGCGTGGGTTTTATGCCCATCATCGTCTTTTATTTTATTTTTGCCATTTCCATTATGTAATGTATAATAATACCTCAAAGGAATATCAGAAATATTAGCATTTCCATAAAACGCTACACCTATCTGGAAACTTTGCCATTGGCTACTACTCATTAGGCTATATTGTTTGCTCCACGCGTTAGATTTCATCAATTCCGCGGGATACATATCTTCCAAACCAAAAAACGGACGAAACTGCCCTAGAATAACATTAAAATATGGCGAATATCGGTAGCGTAATGCCAATATTTCCAAGACTTTATCCTTCGGATTAGACTGAAAATCAGCAAGATTTACCAGTGTCTGAATTGACATTTTTTCGTTAATATAATAAGTGGCATTCACTCGGGCATATTTCAAATAACCACCCGCCGAACGACCATCTCCCTGCCGACCTGTTTTATCTACATTTTCGGTGAAAGATTGGGCATAACCTCCTAATAAAAAAGCTTTTACCTTTATTTTTTTCTCTTTTAGGGTTTGACCAAATAGCATCAACGAACTGAAACAAAATAAAAAACAAAACTTCCTCATAATCTCAACTTCCGAATGTGCAAAATTAAAAAGTTAGACCTCATATTAGCAATGAAAAATATCAGATTTTGGCAATAAAAAAGGCTTCCTAAAAATAGAAAGCCTCATCGTTATTATGAAAAT
>JAUNHO010000119.1 GCA_030523905.1 Bergeyella zoohelcum | reverse complement strand
GAAACCAACGCTTAATTTTGCTTTTGGTTATCCTTTCTAATAAAAAAGTTACATATTTCACTAAAGTCAAAGCCAAGGGTTAAGTAATCTTTGGCTTTTTTTAACAAAAAACCCTGCCGAAGCAGGGTAAAAACTAATAACCATGAAAACTCAAATTAACTATGAGAATCTTACTTTACAAAATACAATTATCGTGCCAAACTTATTTTTTGAAAGATTTATTTTGAAAAATATTATAAATTAATATATCTAATCATTCAGCAAACTCTCATCTACCATATTTGGGAGGGTAACTTTTAGGTTCGGTTCTACCTCCATAGCTCTTTTTATGGCAAAAATCGCACCTTCGTTTCTCGCCCAGCTTCTACGCGAAATTCCGTTATTTACATCCCAGAAAAGCATTGATTTTAAGCGTCTTTCCGAATCCGATGAACCGTCTAAAAGCATTCCGAATCCGCCATTGATTACCTCGCCCCAGCCTACGCCACCGCCGTTGTGAATAGACACCCAAGTTGCCCCACGGAAGCTATCACCAATCACATTGTGTATCGCCATATCCGCCGTAAAACGCGAACCATCGTAAATATTAGAAGTCTCCCTATACGGCGAATCCGTTCCCGAAACATCGTGGTGGTCTCTACCCAAAACTACTGGCCCAATTTCGCCCTTGGCAATGGCATCGTTAAAGGCTTTGGCAATTTTCATTCGCCCTTCGGCATCGGCATACAAAATCCTCGCCTGAGAGCCTACCACTAGCCTATTTTCCTGAGCTCCTTTTATCCACTGAATATTATCCGCCATTTGTTGCTGAATTTCCTCTGGCGAATTTTTCATAATTTCTTCTAAAACTGCACAAGCTATATCGTCTGTTTTTTGCAAATCTTCCGCCTTGCCACTGGTACATACCCAACGGAACGGCCCAAAACCATAATCAAAGCACATTGGCCCCATAATGTCCTGAACATAAGACGGATACCTGAACTCTCGTCCCAAGGTTGGGTTCGGATTCATCACATCAGCTCCTGCCCTACTTGCCTCTAGAAGAAAGGCGTTTCCGTAGTCAAAAAAGTAAGTGCCTTTTGCCGTGTGTTTGTTGATGGCTGTGGCGTGTCTTCTCAGCGATTCCTGTACTTTTTCTTTGAACAATTCAGGCTGGTTTGCCATCATTTCATTTGCTTCCTCAAAGGATAAACCGACTGGATAATAGCCCCCAGCCCAAGGATTGTGAAGCGAGGTTTGGTCTGAACCTATATCAATTTTAAGTCCTTTTTCATCAAATTTTTCCCAAACTTCCACCACATTTCCAAGGTAAGCCAAAGAAATGGTTTCGCCGTTTTGCTGAGCCGTCTTTACTCTATCTACCAGTTTATCAAGGTCTTCTATGATTTCATCTACCCACTTTTGGTCGTGGCGAATTTTGGTAATTTTAGGATTTACCTCGGCACAAACCGTAACGCAACCAGCGATATTTCCTGCCTTTGGCTGAGCTCCCGACATTCCACCAAGTCCAGAAGTTACGAAAAGTCCTCCTTTTGTCGATTTTTTTATTTTTCTAAACGCATTTAGTACCGTGATAGTCGTCCCGTGAACGATTCCCTGCGGCCCGATGTACATATAGCTTCCTGCCGTCATTTGTCCGTATTGGGTAACACCAAGAGCGTTGAATTTTTCCCAATCGTCTGGTTTAGAGTAGTTTGGAATCATCATTCCGTTGGTTACCACCACTCGTGGAGCGTCTTTGTGCGAAGGGAAAAGCCCCATAGGATGCCCAGAATACATCACCAAAGTCTGTTCATCGGTCATTTCCGAGAGGTATTTCATCGTGAGCAGATATTGAGCCCAATTGCTGAAAACCGCCCCATTTCCGCCGTAAGTGATGAGTTCGTGCGGGTGCTGAGCCACGGCATAATCCAAGTTATTTTGAATCATCAGCATAATGGCTGCCGCTTGTTGAGACTTGGCAGGATAATCGGTGATAGGTCTTGCTTTCATCTCATAATCAGGGCGAAAGCGGTACATATAGATGCGTCCGTACTTGTCCAGTTCCTCTTTGAACTCGGCGATAAGCTCCTTGTGATGTTTAGGCTCAAAATACCGAAGTGCGTTTTTCAGAGCAAGTTTTTTCTCTTCCTCCGAAAGGATTTCCTTACGCTTCGGAGCGTGGTTTATCCCTGATTCATAAGGCTTTGGCTGTGGTAATTCCGCTGGAATACCTTGTTTTATTTGTTCTTGAAATGTCATTTTATATTATTTTAATCATTACTTTATTATACTAAAAACCCAGTCATATTTTTGGAAAAAACCGACTGAGTTTTTTGTTGGGTATAATCCCTTTCTATTTTGTATATTTTACCGCTTTGTCTATTTCTATTGGGTTACTTTTATATTTTAGGATAAACTCTCTCATTCTTGCAATTTCTTCCCTCGCATCTACAGGTTGTCGTTCTCCATTGACAACTCTATATGCCTTACTATTTCCTAAATCTTTATATGGATTTTCATAATAATCTTTTTGGATTTTTCTCAATTTCTTCTCATCTATTTCAATAGGATTTCTATTTTTAGAATCGGTTTCCAAGAAGAATGTAGTATCTACCTTTTCCTTTATAATTTTATTTCCAGCAAAGGTGAAATGATAATCGCCTTGGGTATCTTTGAGCTCCAAAATCAAACCAGGTAAGCCTCTGAATTTATGAGGCCCTTCTGGGAATGGAATATCTGCACAAAACCAAGCCTCCCAACTTCTACCACCAAAATCTGCCGTTGCCCTTTGTACCTTCAAATCTCCGATTTGTTTTTTCTCTGGTTGCAATTTCCAATCTTGGCTATCTTTAGTTTTTACTGAATAATAAGCAAATAAGGCTGGGGCATAATAACTGATATTCTCATTAGTTCCTTTTTTTCTTTTTAGTTTTTCTTCAAAATTAGGAGTTGGATTCAGTTGCCCAGAAGAAATTAAGTCTCCATAATTAGGTAGATTATATAAAGAATCTGCTTTTAGCATTTTATGAGCATAGAATTTTATTTCTTCCTCGCCTATGTCTAAAACCATTAGTTCCTTGGTGCGTTCTTGGGAACGAATATCTCTTCTAAAATCTACTTCATAAAAAAATCTATGTGTCTGTGCAGACACCAACCCCACAACCATTATCATTAAACTTAAAAATATTTTATTCATATCTTTTGATTTTTAATAATTATAAAATTTTCTTTTATCGATTCTAATGATGCTACGAAGATATGTAATTACAATAACATTTGCAAATATTTTTTCATTTTTTTTACGAAAATAATTCTCCTTGTATGCCACCTTCTGGAATATCGGCTGGGAAATCCTCTCTTGTAAATTCCACCTCTTCCACTTCCTCCTCCACAGGTTCAGGAATATTCAGATTGATGGATTTTAATTTATTTTTCGTGAGCTGGTTACCCAGTGCTTTTATCCCTTTCACTGCTATAAACTCATCTATATCAATGGTTTCTGGCTCTTTTTCCTTTCCGTTTTCTTTGGCAAAAACAAGCTCTGCCGTGGCATTACTTGCCGTGATAATCAGTTCTATGAATGATTTCGGGTGCTCCGATGGCATAAAGGTCTGCACATTCGGCGTATTATCAAATAAGAAGCGTTTAATGTAGTAGATTTGCTTTTCTCCATCAAAATAAATACAAGTAATCGGCTGTTCTGGATTCCATTTTTCAAGTACCAAATATTCATCATCAAAACGATTCGTCAAATCAAAACCTACGAGTTTTGCCTCACCATTGGTATTGATTGTCAGTATCTTATCATCTCCTTTGAAATTCCCAAGGAAAGTCCCTCGGTTATCCACATTGAGACGGCGAACGGTTTCATCAAACCAAATTCTACGCGGTGCAAGTGTGGAGATCCCCTCTTCTTTCAAGTCAATTTTCTTGATGGCATATTTGGTCACCAAATTACCTCGCGAATTTCTCCCCTTGATTGCCAGTTCGGAAAAATCTATGTCTATTCTGTTTTTTCTAATTCTTGCATTAGGTTTTAGGAGGACGCTCACCACCTCTGCTTCGCCATTAGGATTAGCAGAAAAATAAAGCACCTGCGACCCTTTTTTCTCCGATGCCAAAGGATAGGTGGTATTCCGCGTGATTGCCGTTACAGAGAAACGCTTCATATAGTACGGACCTTCTTTTCCCTCGCGGTAAATCATATTATAGACCGTGCGTTTATCGCCTTTTTTCCAAATGCCCACATAGAGAATATCTTTGCCCACGAAGGTTTTTTGCTCTACCTTTACCACCTTCATCGTACCATCTTTTAGGAAAACGATGATGTCATCTATGTCTGAACAATCAAATAAATATTCATCTTTTTTCATAGAAGTTCCCACGAAACCTTCCTCTCTATTGACATAGAATTTCTCATTCGCTACGGCTACTTTTGTAGCATCAATGGTATCAAATACACGAATTTCGGTTTTTCTTTCCCTGTCTTTTCCGTATTTCTTTTGAATATTTTGGAAATAATCTATCGCATACGGAATGAGATGCTCCAA
>JAUNHO010000118.1 GCA_030523905.1 Bergeyella zoohelcum | reverse complement strand
ACCAACCGATTTTTTTGGACTTCTTGTTGGCAGAGTTCATTACATCAGAAAACATTGTATAGCCCGTGGCAATTTCTATATCGGCATCATTTTTCAAAATGAATTTATCTACAATGAAAGGAAACTTCCTAAATACCAACAACTTAAACCCTCTTACCATTAAGTACAATCGGTTTAGCAATGGGTTTTTTGGAAAATCTTCTTTCCCCATTGCCAATGTTTTATAAGGAATAAAAGTGGGTATTTGGTCTCTCAATTCCCCTTGATGTAAATTAAGACAAAGCGAAATATCAAATTTATTCCTATCCAGATTATTAAGCATACTGAGTAGCACTTTTTCCACGCCACCCATCTCCATAGAACGATGCCTAAATAGTACTTTTATCTTTTTTTGCATTGTTATTAAAAATTAGATTTTCCCGTATCTTTTTCTAATCCACTGATTAGCAGGTTCTTCTATATACCTAAAAAGAATTATAGATAGCAAGTTCAGTACAACAAATAGAAAAATTTTGTTTGCCCAAATGTGTTCATCTATAAAAATAGGGATAAAGCCCTTGTGTATCAAGTAGAAAATATAAGAGGCCTTGCCTAGTAAAACAAGTACAGGCAAAGACAATATTCTGCGAACAAAAGTATCCTCGTGGATAAGCCCCCAAAGTAGCGGTGCAATACCTAGACCAGACAATAATACCATAGAGATAAACCGCCCTAACTCTTCATTAAAACTAAACATCTCCCTAAAATTTTGCATTCCTAAAAGGTAAATAATTACCCCCCCCATTCCTATATAGGTGATTTTCAGTAACTTATGTTTAAAATTAAACAAACCTTTTTTAATCACCAAAGCCAATCCTATCCCTATAAAAAACTCTACAATAAACGCTGAAATCCCTGTTTGGAGAAAACCACCAAAATTAATCCCATTAGTTAGTTCAGAAGCATAAATGCCAAATAACCAAACAATTACAGGTAAAACGAATAACCAAAAAAGTCTTTTACGAATCAGAATGAAATAAAAAGGAGCCGTGAAATAAAACATCTCTTCTAGTGTAAGCGTCCAGCCCTGTGGAATCCCTGCAAAATTATACTCACTAAACAAGGCTTTGGTCATCGTAAAACTCAAAATGGCTTGTATGGTATTTTGGGTAGTCCAAGTATTACTTTGTAAATACCCTACTAAAAATACTGCAATTGTAAGTATGAAATACATAGGATATATACGGGCAAAACGATTGACCATATACTTTTTGAAATGAATAGGATTTTCATCAAAATAGCGATAAGTGATGAGAAAACCACTCAACACGAAAAACATATCAACCCCTATATGAAACTCCCACACCACATCGGAAATCCATTTAGGATAAGAATGATTGACATTCTTAAACGGAAAAAAATGATACACAAAAATCATCCACGCCGCTATAGCTCGGAAACCTGTAAGTGCAGGAAAAAATTGCTTATTATTCAATTTCACAACCTAAATTTTTATATTGATTTCTAAATTGTTCTACCCATTTTCTGTATTCTTCCACACTGATTTTTTCCGAAATGAAAGGCTCTATATACCCCAGTGAAAAATCCTTTGGGAAGTTTTGCATACTATCAAAATCGCCATTGTACCAAGCCTCGTTCAGAAGATGATTAAACAAATTCACATCAAAATTAAAACCATATTCGTGGTAGGAATTAGTAGCCGAAGATTGGAAAGTGGTCTTCATTGCTTCCTGTTTTAGCCGTGCGATGAAATTCTTATTTTCTTGGTGCTTTCTGTAATAAATCGCTGCGTTTCTCAGCTGTTGCTTTTCATCTAATTTCCCATAAGCATCTTTCCAAACATACAGCCAATATTCCTTTTGCCAAAAGCCCATTAGGATAGAATTCAAAGCCCAATATTTCTGTTTGGTTTGGTTATCAAACACTTTGAGACGATAGCCCCAAGAAAAAAACTTGAATTTATTGTAGAAAAACCAGTCCATCACCAGCGAATTGGATAGGAATAAATCCTTTGGCTGGGTAGAATCTAACTCATCATTAATAGTGCTAATATTCAGCCATTTATCATTTTGATGATTACTAAGCCAACCGAGTTTCAACAAAGAAACCCTGTGTTTTTGGGCTTTTTCGGCTAAATCATTTACATTAATAGTTTCCGTGAACCATACATCGTCTTCGGTCATTATGAAATAATCGGAAGCCTCTTCCACCGCCGATTTCCACAAGTCGGTAGGGATATTAAAACCATTGATTTCAGTTCCGTGTGCTATATTTTCGGCAATAGATTTCAGTTTGTCTTGATATTGAGCAGAAGTTCTTATCTCCACCGAAGGGTAAAGCTCTTTTATCTTTGTCAAGTATTTTTCAGGTGTGCCGTCATCTAGGATACAAATTCTATAATCTCCCGAAACTTTCTCCAAAATAGACCTTACGCAACGCTCCAAATAATACGGCCGATTGAACGATTTTATAAAAATATCTGTCATATTTAGTTTTGTGAAATTTTGAAAAACAATTTAGCTGCCACTATCAGCAACCTATTCAATATCTTTAAGGTATCAATATAAGAATCCGATGGATAATATCTATTGTACTTCGTCATTAGGGCATTAAACTCCTTTGTATATCTATATTTCGTGGCGATGGAAAGTGCCAATTTCATATCGTCTTTACTTGAAACCTCGTCGGATTTTAGAATATTCAGTAAGGTCTCTGGGGAAAAATCTTCATACGAATCCGTTCCTTTTTGCTTTCGTTCTCGCCAAAACTGCTTCATCTTTTCCACAAAAAGCGTTCGGATAAAATTGCCGTCTTTCCTTGATATAGAAGAGTTCAGCAGGCGATAATCCAGCAAGGCTTCCTCAAAATTAGCAAACTTCTTTCCTTCAAGCATCAATCTCAAATACAAATCATAATCTTCGCAATAGTATATTTTATCTCTATACGCTATGTTTGGTTCATTTCTAAACATTATTGCAGGATGATACATTGCTATTTTCTTCGGCATTTGCTTTTGTATTGCTTCATTATCTGGCAAGGCTTTCAGGGTTTTGATGAACTCATTATTCTCATCAATAAAGTTAATGGCACTGCCTACCATAAAGGTTTCAGGATTTTCGTCTAAAAACTTTACTTGCTTTTCAAAGCGGTCTGGGTGCGAAATATCATCTGCATCCATCCGAGCGATATATTTCCCTTTGGCGTATTTGAGCCCAAGATTGAGATTCTCTATAAAGCCTTTCATTCTTTTGTTTTCGGGCTTTTGTATCAGTTTTATACGGCGATCTTGTGCTGCATAGTGTTGGATAACACGAAGCGAATCGTCTGTAGAACAATCTTCTATAATGATGAATTCAAAATCCGAAAAGCTTTGCCGAAGAATGGACTCTATCGCCTGTCCCAAATACTGCCCTGCATTATACACCGACATCACTACTGAGATTTTAGAGTTATCATTTTCACAATTATCACCATTAAAGATTGAATTTTCCTTACCCCCCCCTTTATTTTATTAATGATTTTGCAATTTTCTTTCTCAAAAATAAATTTTGGAAGATTCTCTATCTCTGCTACATTCTTACCATAAAGCTGAATTATTTTTCTTCTTTTTAGCGTTTCCAAAAGCACATAATGCCAGTTTTTATTCAATTTATCTTTTTTTGATTTTTCCTGAGAAACGCCTTTTTCGTGTATTCTATACAGGTAATTGGGCTTTGATATGAATTTGAAATCCCCTGTCTCATAAAGTTTCAAGTATAAATCCTGATCCACTGCCGAGGTTAAATTTTCATTAATACCCTCTGTCTTCTCATATGCAGATTTTCTGAAAACAAAAAAGTGATTCGCTTCAAAAAAGATATTAAAAAAATACGGATTAGCGTTTTTTACCTGTCTTTGATTAGGAAATAAACCTTTGTATTTCAACTCTTTATCACATATTTGAATTTTAGAATATACCGCTACTATCTTTTCAGAAAAGACATCAATAGCGTCTTGCAATGCAGTAGGTGTAATGGCATCATCTGGGTCTAGGAAACCACAGAGGTCGCCCGTTGCTAGCTCTATAAGCTTCCCTTTGGTATAGCCCACGCCTCTATTTTCTTCATTTTGGAAGACCTTGAAACGCTGGTCGGTTTTTACCAATTCTTTCACTTGGGCAAAAGAATCATCGGTGGAGCAATCGTCTAAAATCACCACTTCAAACTCCTGAAAAGTCTGACCGAGAATGCTTTTATAGCAGTCTTGAAAGTAGTGAAAGTTATTGTAATGGGCAATGAGTATGGAGAATTTAGTCATCATTTTGATTTTATTTTATAAAAATAAATAATTAACTTATAAGATTAATAGTATTTAGGATAGGAAAATACTTTAAAAGAAAACATTCGCAAAGACATATTATAAAGGTTATAATTACAAGATTTCAGGAAACTTTCTATAAATAGGATATCTATCTAATTATAAATTCCTTTTACACTTTACTTTATAGTATTTTTTGAAATTCTAATTATTCCCCAAGCACTTTTCTATAATTT
>JAUNHO010000117.1 GCA_030523905.1 Bergeyella zoohelcum | reverse complement strand
GTTTTTTCCAATTTTCAAACAAAATTATCAACAAAGTCTCAAAAATATTAACCAATTCTAAAATTTTATGTTTGTATTAGAGCAAATTAATATTTCGTATAGTAAAAATAAAATCATTAAACATATAGATTTACAAGTACATAAGGGAGAGGTGATAGGCGTTTTGGGAAAAAATGGAGCAGGAAAAACTACTCTTTTTAACGCTATTTATCAGAATATTCCTTATAATGGTAAGATTTTGTATCAAAATAAACCTATTAATAGAAAAAATATCAGTTTTTTGGAGGCAGAAAATTATTTTTATCCGTATATGACAGGGAGGGAATATTTGTCATTTTTTGGAATAGAAAAAAATCTGGAAAACAATATAGAATTAATAGAAAAATTACAAATTCCATTGGATAAATTCATACATAATTATTCCACAGGTATGAAAAAGAAAATTGCTATTTTAGCTATACTTCTTATGAATAAGGACATTGTAATTTTAGATGAGCCATTCAATGGTGTTGATTATGAAAGTGTTAATATTATTTATGAAATCATACGAAATCTTAAAAATTCTAATAAAATAATTCTTTTAAGTTCTCATATTATAGAAACTTTATTTAATACTTGTGATAAAATTATTGTTTTGGAAAACGGAGAAATAACTAAAACAATCCCTAAAACAGAATTTGAAAACCTAAAAAAGGCTACCTTTATATAAGATAGCCTTTTGGTTTTTAGTATGATGAAAAACTACATATAAGCCTCAATTGGTTCGCAGGTGCAGACCAAATTCCTATCGCCATACGCATCATCTACTCTGGAAACAGAAGCGAAGAATTTACGCTCACGCACCCATTCTAGCGGATAGGCGGCTTTCTCTCTGCTGTATGGTTTGTTCCAAGAATCAGAGATGACAACTTGCTCGGTATGTGGAGCGTTTTTCAGCACATTGTTATCTTTTTCTACCTCGCCATTCACCACTTCATCTATTTCTTTTTTGATGTTGATGAGAGCTTCAGCAAATCTGTCAATTTCCTCTTTGCTTTCAGACTCGGTAGGCTCTATCATTAGCGTTCCAGCCACAGGGAAAGACACGGTAGGAGCGTGGAAACCGTAGTCCATTAGTCGTTTTGCAACATCGGTTACCTCTATTCCAGCCGCTTTGAATGGGCGGAAATCTACGATACACTCGTGTGCTACTCTGCCATTTTCGTTGGCATAAAGTATAGAGAAATGCTCTGCCAAACGCTCTTTCAGATAATTAGCATTGAGGATAGCGTATTGTGTAGCCTCTTTTAGCCCTGCCGTTCCTAGCATTTTGATATAAGCGTAAGAAATATTCAGTACCAAAGAAGAACCATAAGGAGCTGCGGAAATCCCTTCCAGAGCGTTATTGGTATCGCCTATTTTGATATTAGCATTGCTTGGTAAGAACGGAACGAGATGCTTCGCCACGCAGATAGGTCCTACGCCAGGCCCACCACCACCGTGAGGGATAGCGAATGTCTTGTGAAGGTTTAGGTGGCAAACATCAGCACCGATGGTTCCTGGGTTGGTAAAGCCTACTTGGGCGTTCATATTAGCCCCGTCCATATAGACTTGTCCGCCGTTGGTATGAACCACTTCTATAATTTCTTTAATATTAGAATCAAAGAAACCATAGGTAGAAGGGTAGGTAATCATTGCTGCTGCAAGGTTGTCTTTATATTGCTCAGCTTTTGCTTTTAGGTCTTCAAAATCTATTTCTCCGTTTTCAAGATTTTTTACCACTACCACTTTCATACCTGCCAAAACAGCCGATGCAGGGTTGGTACCGTGTGCAGATTGTGGGATAAGCACTATGTTTCTATGCCCTTCGTTATTAGATTTGTGGTATTCACGGATGACCATTAGCCCTGCATATTCACCCTGAGCACCAGAGTTTGGTTGGAGTGAAGTTCCTGCAAAGCCTGTGATTTCGGCTAAATCTTTTTCTAGCTCGGTTATCATTTCTAAATAACCTTTTGCCTGATCTACTGGTACAAACGGATGAACATTGCCCCACTCGCCCCAAGAAAGTGGAAGCATCTGTGTAGCGGCGTTCAGTTTCATTGTACAAGAGCCTAGGGAAATCATAGAGTGGGTGAGGGATAGGTCTTTTCTTTCCAAACGCTTGATGTATCTCATCAGTTCGGTTTCGGTGTGGTATTTATTGAATACCTCTTCTTTCAAGATTTCATCATTTCTCAAAAGTTCAGCAGGAATGCTATATTCTTCTTTTAGAGAAAGCTTGAAGGCTTGTTTTCCTATGAAATTCGCAAAAGCATCTAGTAAATAATCCAAATCTTCTAATGAAGTAGTTTCGTTGATAGCCATACTCACAACACCTTCGGAGAAGTAGTTTAGGTTGATTTTTCTACCCACCATTATTCTCTTTAAGTTGATTTTTTCTGCTTCATCAAGGCGAATTTTTACGGTATCAAATACAGATTCCTCCACTACATCAAAGCCTAAAATTTTAAGGGCAGAAGCCAAGGCATTGGTCTTATAATGAATTTGATCAGCAATGAAAGCCAGACCTTTCGGCCCGTGATAGACGCAATACATACCAGCCATTACCGCTAGTAGCACCTGTGCTGTACAGATATTAGAAGTAGCCTTCTCTCTCTTGATGTGCTGCTCTCTGGTTTGTAAAGCCATACGCAATGCTCTCTTTCCGTAGGCATCTTGCGTAACCCCAATAATTCTACCAGGAATATCTCTTTTATAGTCTTCTTTACAAGCGAAAAATGCTGCGTGAGGACCTCCATAACCCATTGGAATACCGAATCTTTGTGTAGTTCCTACGGCACAATCTGCACCCATTTCAGCAGGAGATTTTAGTTTTACCAACGCCATTGGGTCACAGGCTACGGCAACTTGTAAATCTAGATTTTTGTATTGGCTGATGTACGGAGTATAGTCTTCCACCACGCCATTTTTACCAGGATATTGTAGCAATACACCGAAGTAGGTTTCATCAAACTGATGCGTCTTATGGCAACCCACTACGATTTCTATTCCTAGCCCATCTGCCTTTGTATTAAGTACGCCGATGGTCTGTGGAAGTACCAATTCTGAAACGAAAAACTTATTGGCTACTTTTTTTTGTTCCTTTGTTCTACTTGCGAAAAACATATTCATAGCCTCTGCCGCAGCGGTAGATTCATCAAGAAGTGAAGCATTCGCAAGGCTAAATCCTGTAAGGTTTGAAATCACCGTTTGGTAGTTCAGTAAAGCCTCCAATCTGCCCTGTGCTATCTCTGCCTGATAAGGCGTGTAGGCGGTGTACCAAGATGGATTTTCAAAAATATTTCTTTTAATAGCCGATGGTAAAATGGTATTGTGATACCCAAAACCAATGTAACTCGTAAAACCTGCGTTTTTGAGTGATAAATTTTTAGAATGGTTCAGCATTTCAAACTCCGAAAGTGGTTCCGAAAGTTCTAAATCCTTACCCAAACGAATAGCAGAAGGAATGGTCTGTGATACCAACTCGTCTATGCTATTAACCCCGATTTTGCTCAACATCGCCTGTCTATCTACCTCATTTAGAGAGATATGGCGATTCACAAACTGCTGTGTATTCATAACTTATATTAGATTTTAATATGAAAAAATTGAATGCGTAAAAGTACTATTTTTTACCGACAAGAGCAATATATTTTTCATTAATTTGAATTTTTCTAAAAAAAGATAGTAAAATATTTGATTTATTCTAAATAATATTTATTTTTGCGAAATGATAACAACACAAATCATTCCGTTTAAGATACCAGCTTTGGCACCTGCATTTGGCTCTGCAAATAATGAAATGTTTTGCGATAAAAAGAAATGTTGCAAAAAATTTAAGAAAGGGAAGCGTTGTAAAAAATGTCCAGGTAGGCTGAAAATGGCATAATATTATTACGCCAAAACCCAATAAATTATAATAATACAGATAAAAATGAGAAGCAGTACCCATTTTGTATTGCTATGATTTTTTTCGTTTGTAGTGGTTTCGGTTTTAGGGAGAATAGGGGAGATGCTGGTAGATTCTGTATCAATCTCCGTAATGGTGATGCCTTGTACTAAGGTTTTCCGCAGGAAAGTATTGTGAATATGCAGTAATATTTGGAATTTTCCGTCCTTGAAATCTGAAACTTTTATCGTTTTTTCTCCATAGGGATTGACTAGCCCAAAAGGTAAAATCTTCACCACATCGGCATTGTTGGTCTTCCATTTTATTGTGATTTCTTCATCTTTTTTCACACGGATTTTATCCGCCGAAAACTCTCTTATAGAAGGAGGTATAAGGTTTTGTGTGCTTCGTATATATTGAGATAGATTTTCATCAAAAGTCTTTCTTTTTTCAGTATCGCTAAGGGTTTCGTAGGCCTCTTGCACTTCACGAAAACGCTCTACAAAATAGGCATCACCATCGTTTTTATCAGGGTGATATTTTAGAGATAATTTCCGATAGGCTTTCTTGATGTCTTCCTCCGAAGCATCATATTTTACGCCAAGAAAATAGTAGTAATCTTTCAAAATTTAGTCCTTTAAGTCCAGTA
>JAUNHO010000116.1 GCA_030523905.1 Bergeyella zoohelcum | reverse complement strand
TTTACAAAAATCTAAAAGGCTCACAAATCAGTAATTTGGAGCAAAAAATCAATCTCATACAGATTGCAAAAGATAATATGCACTCGGAGGAATGGGACACTGCCGTTCCGCTCTTCAAAAAACTACAAGACGACTGGAAGAAAATAGGACATATCCCGCGTAGCCAAACCAATAAAATATGGGCAGAGTTTCGCGATGCTTGTAACTCGTTCTTTGATAATTATAGAACGAAAAACAACGCTACCACCGATAACTGGAAAGACAACTATAAGCAGAAAAAATCTCTACTAGACCAGCTGAAACAAGTAGGCGAAGACGGTGTAGCACTAATAGAAGAGATAAAAGCCAAGTGGAATGCCATCGGTAAAGTGCCAAAGGATAAAATCGGTATCAATTCTGAATTTAATAAAATTTTGAAAGAAAAATTGAGAATCAATAAAATCTCAGAATTTGATATAAAAGACGAAAATCTTTCCTCTTCCCAGCTTACGGACAAGGCTAGAAAGATAAAAGGACAAATCTCTGACCTGGAGGCTGAAATCGTGAAACTAGAAAACAACCTAGCGTTTTTCAATAATCCTACTCGCGAAAATCCTTTACTGAAAGATACTTTTGAGAAAATTGATGAGAAAAAATCAGAATTAGAATTTTTGAGAATAAGCCTTCATAATATCATCAATGCCGAATAGTTAGAATTATCAATTATACATTAAACTTTGCTAATCTTTATCATTTTAGCAAAGTTTATTTTTAGCAATATGAAAGACCAAATCTACATCCGTCGCTGTATAGAACTTGCCCAAAAAGCCCAAGGTAATACCTACCCTAATCCTATGGTGGGTGCTGTGATAGTCCATAACGGAAAAATCATTGGCGAGGGCTATCACCAAAAGGCAGGAGAACCACACGCTGAAATCAATGCGATTAATTCAGTCAAAGATAAAAATCTACTGAAAGACTCCACTATTTATGTTTCCTTAGAGCCTTGCTCGCACTTTGGAAAAACGCCACCTTGTGCCTTAAAGTTGAGGGAAATAGGCTTCCGAAAAGTTGTAATTGGTGCTACCGATACCAATGAAAAAGTGAGTGGAAAAGGCATAAAACTACTACAAGAAGCAGGGATAGAAACCATCTCTGGCGTTTTAGAACAAGAATGCCGAGAGCTGAATAAACGATTTTTCTGTTTCCACGAGAAAAAAAGACCTTATATTATTCTAAAATGGGCAGAATCTACGGACGGATTTTTGGATAAAAACTACCAGCCTACACCTATCTCTAACGGACTTGCTAATCAGTTCGTACATCAGTTAAGAGCCGATGAACACGCTATTTTAGTAGGTACACAGACCGCACTGAATGATAATCCAAGCCTTACCACAAGGCATATTTCTGGAAGAAATCCTATACGAATTGTCTTGGATTTTGACCTAAAACTACCACCGCATTTTAACCTATTCAACCACGAAGCCCCTACTTTCATTGTCAATCAAATGAAAAATGAGACTATAGGTCAGCTCAAATACATTAAAATCAATAAAGAAAATGCCCTATCAGAACTAATGGAGCAACTTTACAAGGAACAAATACAATCCATCATCGTGGAAGGTGGGCGATATACTTTACAGCAATTTATCCATCAGAATCTGTGGGACGAAGCCATCATTATCAAACATCATAACCTGTATTTAGAGAACGGCACACCTGCCCCAGATTTCCCTTTTATACCCGATAATGAAATAGAAATAAGAGATTGCACTATAAAATTTTTCCATTCCATTATTAAATGATATTTTTTCAATAAACTCATAGAAAATTTTCTATACGGATACGAAAAACTTCACCAAACAGGCGGTTTTTATTGATATTCACCCCCTACAAAAACCACTAAATCTCCTAATTTATAAGCGATTTCCACCTGATTTTCTATGGCGAAATTTCTCGTGCCTATTCGTTCGCAAATGTCCAAATCCTCATCATTAAGGCTCCAATTAAGCCCCTTTGTGGTGATATTTTTTGCCATCGGAAAAGGATAAAGCGAAATCATTTTGTCT
The DNA here is from genome assembly GCA_030523905.1 of Bergeyella zoohelcum. Lineage (GTDB taxonomy): Bacteria > Bacteroidota > Bacteroidia > Flavobacteriales > Weeksellaceae > JAUNHO01. Next base: position 2,568 of record JAUNHO010000116.1, on the reverse strand, counting down.
TTCACATCATTCAAAACAAAATGCTTCGGTATAAAAAAATAAGTGGAATATTCATCAAAAGAACGAATTTCCAACCGATGTTTCATCTTAAATGCCACCGTAATATTTCCTAAAAAATGGTCCATCTCACCACCACTACCACCGAAGACATCTACCTCCGTAGCCCCTTTTTCTATCAAGATTTCCAGAGCCTTTTGGAAATCCGTTTTATTCTGGTCTGGCGTATGGATTATTTTTTCGGTCAATTCATTTTGCTGGGGCTGAAACGAATCAAAATCACCCGAAATAAAGGTAAGCAAATCCCAATCAAATCCCTTTTCTTCCAAATAAAAAAACGCTCCATCGGTACACGCCACCAATGAATAATGCTCTAGTTTTGGGAGTTGTTTCGGCGGAATTCCGTTGATAAAAAGAATGGCTTTCATTAGTTAAAATTACGATTTAGGAATCCAAAACTCTTCTATTTCACCATTTTCTTTGGCTACAAAACGGCTGACAACGAACAAATAATCCGACAAGCGGTTGAGATATTTAATCAGTTCTGGGCGTATTTCTTCCGCTTCATTAAGAAGAACTAACGAGCGTTCTGCCCTTCTACAAATGGTTCTCGCAGCGTGAAAAGCCGTAGCCCCTAGCCCACCACCTGGCAAAATGAAATATTGTAGCGGTTCGAGATGCGTTTCAAACTCATCTATCCATTGTTCCAATTCTTCAATTTCTTTTTCTGTAATAATGATTGGAAGGCGAGGTTTCCCGTTTGCCAACATCAGTTTATCCGTTGGTGTGGCACATTCCGAGCCTAATGTAAATAAATCAAACTGGATTTTTTTCAATTGCCCGATGAGCGTTTCGTTTTTTACATAATTTTTTGCCACGCCAATAAAAGCATTCAGCTCATCAATATTGCCGTAACTTTCCACCCTTGCCGATGATTTAGAAACTCGTGTCCCACCATACAACGCCGTTTTCCCTTTATCGCCTGTTTTAGTATAGATTTTCATTGGTTAAATTTCAAAAAAATAAGTTCCCTGATACTCCAAACCGGCTACGGAAAACTCTTGCCCTTTCGCCCTAATTTGTTCTTCGGTATTGCCTACACTCAAAATTTCTTTTTGTAACAAAAATGAAGAAAATTTTGTTTTATCTATAATATCAGACCTAAAAACCTTGTCAATATCAGAATTTGCGATAGATGAAAAACTAATATCTTCAAAGCCGTGAATAAGTTTCAAATCATTCTCTTCGCTAAAATTTTGCTCTACAAACGCCTGAAACTGCTGACGATTTTCAAAATTTCCTGCCCAGATATTATACGCTATTGCTTTTCGTTTCGGTTTATCATCAATGCTTTGATAGACGAAGTTTTCCCCCAAATAAGCCTCCCTTACCTGTGGGTCATTGGCTAAATCTTCTGGCAAACCTTCCTTCAAAATCCGCCCCTCAAACATAATGTAAGTTTTATTGGTAATGGCGAGAGTCTGCTGTACATTGTGATCGGTAATGAGAATGCCAATATTCTTCTTGGTAAGGCTACGGACAATCTTCTGAATATCTTCCACCGCGATAGGGTCTACCCCCGCGAAAGGCTCATCTAATAGAATAAAATTAGGACTTGTAGCAAGGCAACGGGCGATTTCGGTTCTACGCCTTTCCCCACCAGAGAGTAGGTCTCCGCGGTTTTTTCTCACATGCTCCAAAGAGAACTCCTCTATCAGCTCATCGCACTTCATTTTTTGCTCTTTTTTGGAAAGATTGGTAAGCTGTAAAACGCCCATAATGTTCTCTTCCACAGAGAGTTTCCTAAATACAGAAGCCTCCTGTGCGAGATAGCCAATCCCCTTTTGAGCACGGCGATACATAGCATCTGTGGTGATGTTTTGGTCATTCAGAAAGATATTTCCGCTGGTAGGTTTCACCAAGCCTACAATCATATAAAACGAAGTGGTTTTCCCTGCTCCGTTGGGCCCAAGAAGCCCTACGATTTCACCTTGCGAGACCTCTACCGAAACGCCTTTTACCACTTTTTTGGGTCCGTATTCTTTTATTAAATTTTCTCCTCTTAAAATCATAGCACAAATATAAAGGTTTTAGAATTGATGTAAGAGAATTTTATGAAAAATTAGAATATAGTATTTATTTCAAGGGAAATATTTCACTCTAATACAAGATTTTTCTTGAAATTTCCATTAAACAAAAAAAGACCATCAAAAATATATGATAGTCTTTTTAATATTAAAGTTCTACAACAACTTCATCTATTGGTCGGCGTTGTTTTGGTAAGCGGTCTGGCTGGTTGAAATCCTCCGCATCTCGGTAGCCTATCGCTACGGCAAAAAGAGTTTTGTATTCTTTTGAACCTAAAACCTCATCATACAACTCTGGTACAAGGCCCTCCATAGGTGTAGAATCTATCCCCATACTCGCACAGGCACTAAGGAAATAGCCCAAAGAAAGATACAGCTGACGAGCAAACCACTCCCTAGCCGTGTCTTTTTTATACTGCACGAAATAATCCACAGCGTACTCTGGTAGAGTTTCTCGGATTTGCTTTTCAAACAAATCTATATC
>JAUNHO010000115.1 GCA_030523905.1 Bergeyella zoohelcum | reverse complement strand
ATTGTGTTTTTGGAGAAAAAAGGATATAGCGTAACGCCCGTCAATAATGTAAATGATGCGTTGGAACTCATAGAGCAGGAAAATTTTGCTTTGGTTTTGCTTGATGAAAATATGCCTGGAATTTCAGGAATAGAAGCGATACCGATGATAAAGACGAAAGATTCTTCGCTGAAAATAGTGATGGTAACCAAGAACGAGGAGGAACACATTATGGAACAGGCGATTGGTTCGCAGATTTCGGATTATATTTTGAAGCCTGTCAATCCGAATCAGATTTTATTATCACTGAAAAAGAATTTGCAGGAAGATATTTTGGTGGAACAGAAAACCATCGTGGAATATCAGCAGGAGTTTCGTAATCTCAGTATGGAGCTTTCCTACCTCCGTACCTACCAAGATTGGGCGGAATATTACAAGAAAATCCTGAGCTGGGAAATCAAATTTGATAAGGTATTTGATAGTGAATTTGCCGAACTTCTACAATCCCAAAAAGAGGAAGCGAATATTCAGTTTGCCAAATTTATTGAAAACAATTACGAAGATTGGCTTCATTCTTCCGATAAACCAATGATGAGCCACACGCTTTTCAAGGAGAAAATAAAACCAGAGGTAGAAAACGGCAAAACCTTGCTTTTAGTCATTGATAATCTGCGATATGACCAATGGAAAGTAGTAGAGCCACTCTTTACGAGGTTTTATAATAAGGTCTCGGAAGATTATTATTATAGCATCTTGCCTACGGCGACACAATACGCCAGAAACTCTCTGTTTGCGGGGCTTTTACCTTCGGAAATAGAGAAGCGTTTCCCAGATAAATGGTTTAATGATAATGAGGAAGGCAATAAAAATGAGTTTGAAAAAGATTTCCTTGAAGACCAAATGAGACGACTGGGAATGAAGGAAAAATCGGTGAAATACCTGAAAATTCTCAATGCCGACTATGAGCGAAAGGTGCTGGAAGATTTTCATCAATACAAACAAAAGGATTTGGTGGCTGTGGTGTATAATTTTATTGACATTCTCTCTCACGCCAAGGTGGATAATAGCATTGTAGATCAGCTGATACGAGATGATAAAACTTTTCGTTCGCTCACTTACAATTGGTTTGAAAATTCATCGTTAATAAAACTAATAAGAACGGCGGCAGAGAACGGATTTAAGCTAGTCATCACTACCGACCACGGAATGATTTATGTGAAAAAACCAAGTAAAATCATTGGTGATAGGGAGACTTCTACCAATATACGCTACAAAACTGGCAAGAGTCTTACCTTTGAAAAATCTGATGTTTGGGCGGTTGATACCCCAGAGAAATTATTTTTACCGAAAGGTAATTTGAGTTCTAAATATGTCTTTGCGAAGAATAATTTTTTCTTGGCGTATCCTAAAAACTACAATCATTTTGTGAATTATTATAAGGATACCTACCAGCACGGCGGTATTTCTTTGGAAGAATGTATTATTCCTATTGTGGTCTTAGAGCCAAAGGAATGATGATGAGATGAAGTAATATCAATTGCTAAAAAGCGACCGCCGAAGGCAAAGCCTTCGGCGGTCGCTTGTGTAATAAATTCTAAAAAATTAAAAATGATTTTCTATTTCAGCAGCATCTAGTAGGAAGGTATGAATGTCCGTATTTTTCATAAAAGGTTTCATTTTTTCGCTACCAGGCCCATACATTGCCAGTTCGGTATAATCCGAAGAGTGGTCCATACTAATCCACCCCACGGAAGTATAGCTTTTTTGTATATCAGCAAGTAGTTTGTAAGGTAGTTTTTTGTAGTTATATAGCCCGTCTTCTTTTTTCGTACTTGTATAGTAAGAGAGAAGTTCTTTGGCTTGGTCATCGGTGATTTTTATACCACCATTCGCCTGTGCGATGAGTTCCTGAACTCTTGCAGGGGAATCCGTAGGATTGATGTTTTGCAAAATCCATTCATTCGTTTGTGTGAAATTCTGGATTCTATCAAAATCATCATTTACTCCTTTTCCGTAGATAAGACCAGGGTTGGCATTGCCGTGGTCGGAGGTAAGAACCACCAAAGTATTTCCGTCTTTTTTAGCGAAATCAATAGCGACTTTTACGGCATCATCAAAGGCTAATTGGTCGTACAGCAATGCCGTAATATCGTTTGCGTGAGCCGCCCAATCCACCTTGCCGCCTTCCACTTGCATCACAAAACCTTTTGGGTGGTCTTTCATTTGGTCAATGGCTTTCGCCGTCATTTCAGCAAGGGTAGGGATTTTGTCTTTTAGTTCTTTATTGATTTCCATATCTTTGGAATAAGGCAAACCTTCTTCATCAAAAGTCCCTAATATCGGTTTGTTTTTAGGAGCAGAAAGCATTTCCGCTTTATTTCTCACGATGGTATAGCCTCGTTTTTTAAAGACAGAATACATATCGTTTTTGTCCTTTCTTTGATTAGCGTCAAAGTATTTATTCCCTCCGCCCATCATTACATCAAAGCCAAGCGTAGAGTACATTTCGGCAATATTCTCCATAGAACTACGCTTTTGGGAACACACCGAAAATCCTGCTGGTGTAGCGTGGGTAATCGGCACTGTGGTTACACAGCCTACTTTTTTTCCTGCCTTTTTGAATTTTTGTAAGATAGGCATATTTTCCTTTCCGTCTGGGCTTACATTTAGGCTTCCGTTATTCACTCTTACACCTCCTCCCCAAGACGAACTAGCTGCTGCCGAGTCGGTTACGATAGAGTTTGCCGAAGCCATATCCATCAAGCCTCTATTAACAAGATTAGACTCATAGAGAGAAAACCAATGCGATGCTCTACCGAGTTTCCTTTTGGAATAAATATCCGCCATTACCAGTGTGCCAGAGCTCATTCCATCACTTACCATAAATATTATGTTTTTGGCTTTTCTGCCACGGAACTCTTCTTTTATGCTATTGGCTTTCAGACCAAAGGGATTAAGCAAAAGCCCACCTAATGCAGCCAATGAGCCACCTTTGATAAAATCTCGTCTTTTCATTATTAAAATAATTTGTTACAAAATTACACTTTTTTAGTCTTGAAAAAGGATAAAAAATAAAAAAATTGAGACTTATTAATGAAATCTCAATTTTATTTTCCTTATTTTTTTGGAGGGAAATTGGCTAATATTTCCTCTACGATTTGCGGAATTTGCTTTTGTTTAGTTTTCGGAGAATCTACCGAAATCCCATCACCGATGCCTTGCCATACGAGTTTATTGGTCTTTGCATCTACTATATCTATTACCAATGCTCCACGCGTATAGTGGCTAGTCCAGGTACGGTTCATACCTACTCCCCAGCCCCAAGGACCGCCCCAACCCCACATTCCGTAAGGTCTTGTGCTTTGCACATCGGTTACTTTTTTGTGGTTAGCCTTTATATTAATGATGAGGTCTGGCTGGTTTTGTGTCGTGAGACCTTTGGTTTTCAGTTGTTTAGAAACTTCATTTAGTACTCGGTCTTTGTCTATATCGTTCAGTCTTAGGTCATCTACTTTGAGTTGATAGGTTTTGAATGAACTAAAATTGGCTGTTTCGGAATAGTCTGAACGAACCTGAAACGGACTACAAGAAGCCACTGCTAATGCGGAACCAACGAGTAGTGTGAAAAGATGTTTTTTCATTTTTTATAAGGTTTTAATGTTATTTCTTTATAAATCTATCTGTTTTTTTATCATAACCATAAGGGCAATGTTTGCAACCATTTTTACAGCAATAGCCTCTTTTGAGATGAAATGCCTCGGTGAAAACCTTGTAGCCTTGTTCGTTATAATAGAAATCTTCATTTTCTTTGATTTCTAATTTTTGCATAAGTTAAAAAATATTTTCTAAAAAAATGTCTTATATTTGTTATATGATAATAGTGTGCCAAAAACTCTTCAAAAATACAAAATTTAGCGGAATTACACTTTTTCCTTTTATTTTAGTGAAAAATCGGAGGGATAAATACAATAAAACGCTCATCAATCACGAGAAAATCCATCTTCGTCAGCAGATAGAGCTACTCGTTGTATTTTTTTATATATGGTATGTGGCGGAATATTATTATCATTTTTTTAGGCTGAAAAATCCGTATCAGGCATATCGTAGTATCTCGTTTGAGAGGGAGGCCTATGCAATGGAAACCGATTTTGACTATCTGAAACACAGAAAACTATGGGCTTTTAGAAAGTATATGAAGTAATAATAAAAATTCCTCAATGGAAAAAAGCCCTGAAAAAATACAAAAATTACGCCAATTTTATTTATTTTTGCATTTATTTTACAAAAATTATGACTAGTAAAAGAACAATAAAAGATATTTTAGCAGATTATAAAAAAATCTTACATCACGATATTTGTATTCAAGGTTGGGTAAGAGCCTTTCGTTCCAATCGTTTTATCGCACTGAATGATGGTTCTACTATTAATAATCTCCAAATAGTGGTAGATTTTGAAAAATTTGATGAAGAAATTATCAAAAATATAAAAACGGCTTCTTCCCTGAAAATCACAGGAGAAGTGGTGGAAAGCGAAGGAAAGGGGCAAGATATAGAAATTATTGCTAAAAAAATACAGATTTTAGGCGATAATTTCACCGATGATTTAGAAAAAACGGTGCTTCAGCCCAAAAAACATTCCCTTGAAACTTTGAGGGAACAAGCTCATCTTCGTTTTAGAACCAAT
>JAUNHO010000114.1 GCA_030523905.1 Bergeyella zoohelcum | reverse complement strand
CATTTCCAAATCTCCAAATTATTTAATTACCCAATTGATCTCCATTTTCAAAAAAAGATTAACTTTGTCAAAAATAATTAGAAATGAATACAGCAATTATAAGCGCGGAGATAAAAACCTCCGACATTCCGTTATTAGAGAGTCTGCTTAAACGAATGAAAGCAAAATCCATTGAAATCAAGGAGAAAGACGATGCCAAAATGTCCAAAAAAGCATTTTTTGCCAAGATAGATAAGGCAAGAGAGAGCAAGAAAACGCGTATGAGTTTAGAGGAAATGAATAATTATTTGGATAGACAACTTCAAGCACTATGAAGACCGAGAGCGAAAATAGAGGTTATCTATTGGATTTCTCCGATGGCTATTTTGATGATGTAGAGAGGCACATTAAGTCTGGGCAAAAGAAAGTAATTGAAAAGATTAAGGTCTTGTTGTTTGAAATCCAAAGCCATCCGACAATAGGAACAGGCAAACCAGAAGCCTTTAAAGGCTATGGCGAACGCTGGGTTTATTCTCGGCGAATAGACCAAAAGCATCGGCTAGTCTATGAAATCTTTGAGGAGGAACGAATAGTGGAGGTTCTCGCTTGCTATGGGCATTACGAGGACTGATTTAGCACTAAATTTTCCTACTGGATTCCGTATAAAATAACCCTTTCAGTCTTCCAAACACTGAAAGGGTTTTTCAAAATGCCTATTCTCTTATTTCCAAATCTCCAAATTATTTAATTACCCAATTATCCCCCCAATTTCTCCGCTACAAATTTAGCGGTGCGAGATTTTTTGTCCTTTGCTAGGGCTTCTGGTGTGCCTGTGAAGACCACTTCTCCGCCGTGTTTCCCTGCGTCTGGGCCGATGTCTATAATCCAATCTGCACATTTGATAATATCTGGCTGATGCTCAATAACAATCACCGAATGCCCAAGTTCTATCAAGGCGTATAGGGATTTCATCAGTTTATTAATATCGTGAAAATGTAGCCCTGTGGAGGGTTCATCAAAGATGAATAAAGTCTTTTCGGTGGTAGTTCCTTTTACTAAAAACGATGCCAGTTTTACCCTTTGTGCCTCGCCACCAGATAGGGTAGAGGAGCTTTGCCCAAGTTGTAGATAGCCCAAGCCAACATCTTGCAGGGTTTTGAGTTTGGTTACGATTTTTTCATCTTTATGTTCGCTGAAAAACTCAATGGCTTCATCTATTGTAAGGTGAAGAATATCGGAAATGTTTTTGTCGTGGTATTTTATATCCAAAACTTCCGACTTGAAGCGTGTGCCGTTGCAATGCTCACATTCTAGTTCTATATCCGCCATAAACTGCATAGAAACGGTGATTACGCCCTCGCCCTTGCACTCATCGCATCTTCCACCATCGGTGTTGAAAGAGAAATGTTTAGGCTTAAAACCTTGTAGTTTTGCCAATTTTTGTTTGGCGAATAAATCCCTGATGTCATCGTATGCTTTTAGATAGGTTACAGGGTTGGAACGCGAGGATTTTCCGATGGGGTTTTGGTCTATCAACTTAATATTTTTCACGAGATGAGCAGGAAATTCCACGCTATCGTAGTCGCCTTTTTTTCCACCCATACCCAGCTGAATCTGAATATCATTGACTAAAATTTGCTTCATCAAAGTAGATTTCCCACTTCCAGAAACTCCCGTGATGACTACTAGATTTTCCATTGGGATTTTTACATCAATGTTTTTCAAATTGTTCTGCCTTGCACCTTTTATCGTGATGAATTCTTTGGCTTTTCTTCTGCTATTCGGTACCGCGATTTCTAGCCTACCAGTAAGGTATTTGGAGGTAAGAGTATCGGCGTTTTTTAGTTCCTTGAAATCCCCTGCAAATACCAGTTCGCCCCCTAAATATCCAGCCTCTGGACCAATGTCTATGATGTAATCTGCCGCACGCATCACATCTTCATCGTGTTCTACTACAATCACGGTATTACCAAGGTCGCGGAGGTTTTTCAGTACTTCAATGAGATTTTCGGTGTCTCTAGAATGCAATCCAATGCTCGGTTCATCTAAAATATAAATAGACCCAACGAGCGAGCTGCCTAGGCTAGTTGCCAAGTTTATCCTTTGTGATTCCCCGCCAGAAAGGGTGTTGGAGGTTCGGTTGAGCGTCAAATATCCTAATCCCACTTTTAGTAAAAACTCTAATCTCGTGGTGATTTCATAGAGTAATCTTTTGGCTATTTCTTGCTCGTATTCAGTAAGTTTTAAGCCTTTTATGATGGGTAAAAGTTCATCTAATGGCAAGTCAATCATAGACTGAATATTGTAGCCGTTGATTTTTACATATTCGGTTTCTGGTCTCAGTCTATATCCCTCACAATCAGGGCAAAGCGTTTTCCCACGATAGCGAGAAAGCATCACGCGGTATTGGATTTTGTAGAGATTTTCTTCCAGCATTTGGAAAAATTGGTCAATACAAGCCGTGTATTTCTTCCCATTGCCTTTCCAGAGTAGTTTTTTCTGTTCTTTTGTGAGTTCAAAATAATGTTTGTGAATATGGAAATCAGGATTTTTTTTGATGAATTCTTGTTTCCATTCTTGCATCGTATCGCCTTTCCAGCAAGCAACGGCATCTTCAAAAACGGAAAGCCTTTTATTCGGAACTACCAAATCCTCATCTATTCCCACCACTTTGCCGTAGCCTTCGCACTTCGGACACGCCCCATAGGGATTATTAAAACTGAAAAAATGAACATTAGGCTCTAAAAATTCCTGTCCGTCTAGTTCAAATTTATTAGAAAATTCATAAACTTGCTCATTATCAGTATCTTTCAAAGAGCAATATCCGTGTCCTTCATAGAACGCCATCTGAACCGAATCTGCCAATCTTTGTAGAAAATTCTCATCATTTTCATAGGAAAATCGGTCAATTACAAGATGGATTTTCATCTCTTTTTCAGGTACAAAGCCAAAACTTTCCAAGTCTTCTATTCCTGCAATATTACCATTAATTTCTAATTTGGTGAAACCTGCAACTTTCAGATTATTAAGTATTTGGCTGAAATTTTCCACTTCAAAATTCAAGGGCGAACGCAGAATAAAAGTGGTGTTTTGATGATTTTTAATGAAATCAACCACATCAGAAACGGAATCTTTCTTTACTTCTTCCCCAGAAATAGGCGAAAAAGTCCTACCGATACGGGCAAAAAGCAGTTTGAGATAGTCGTAAATTTCGGTAGAAGTCCCCACCGTAGAACGCGGATTGGAGGAAATGACCTTCTGCTGAATGGCAATAGAGGGAGCAAGTCCCTTAATATCATCTATTTTTGGTTTTTCTAGTTTGCCCAAAAACTGCCTAGCGTAAGAGCTGAGACTCTCCACATAGCGTCTTTGTCCTTCGGCGTAAATGGTGTCAAACGCCAAGGAAGATTTCCCACTTCCAGAGACTCCCGTGATGACTACCAGTTTGTTTTTAGGAATACATACATCTATGTTTTTTAGGTTGTTAAGATGAGCATTCTTTACGAAAAGTTGTTTTTTTATATCTATATTTTGTGTCTGCATACTTTGCTAAAATGAAAGGGACAAAAATACGGAAAATAAATGATTTAGCTATGCCGAACGATGATAAATCTATCATTTTCTGAAAGGTCTTTCAGGAGTTTTTTTTCGCTGAAATTTTGGAATAATTCTAGTGTTTCTTTCCCAAATTTTTGGTTGATTTCAAGGAAAATCATTCCGTTAGGGTTGAGTTTTTTTGTGGCATCTTGTGCTATTTTTCGGTAAAAAATAAGAGCGTCCGAAATGGGAGAAAATAGGGCAATATTAGGCTCAAATCCTTTTACGGAATGCTCTATTTCTGCTTGTTCATCAATCCCAATATAGGGCGGATTGGAGATGATAACATCATAGTTTTCGGTAAGGTTTTGGGCTAAATAATCAGCGTTGATAAAACGGATTTCTGTCTGGTGAAAATCAGCGTTTCTTTGGGCGATTTCAAGGGCTTTTTGGGAAATATCCATAGTGGAGATTTCAGCCATAGGAAAATGCTTTTTCAGTACAATAGGAATGACGCCACTACCTGTGCCAATATCCAAAATTTTTATGTCCTGCTGTTTGAAATTTTGCTTGATGTTTTTAATAGCAAGTTCTAGTAATTCCTCCGTTTCAGGACGAGGAATGAGGACATTTTCATTCACGAAAAAACGCATTCCGAAAAACTCCGTTTCGCCTAAAATCTGCTGATATGGGCGTAGAGTTTTTAGTTCAGTAATGGTGTTTTCTAGATAAGTTATTTCTTCAGTAGATAGCAGATAATCAGCGTTTTGTCTTTGTTGGAATAAGCTCCAATTTTTTAGTTTTTCAACGAAGATAGACAATATAAATTCGCTTTCAGAAATGGTGTAAATCTCTGAAAGCTGGGTTTTGAAATGCGTTTTGAATTCGGATAAAGTCATTTTTTATCTTATGAAAACTAATTTTGTCTCCGTAGAGCGTTCTTCGTCTATTAGATAACCTTCATAGTTAAAGGCTTTTACATCATTTAGGGTTTTTGCTTGTGTTTCGGCACAGAAACGAACCACAAGTCCTCTGGCGTGTTTGGTATAAACCACGATGGTTTTCGGTTTTCCTGATTTCATTTCATAGAAATCAAAATCAATAACAGGGGCGTTTAGCTTCTTTTTATCTACCGCCTTAAAGTACTCATTACTTACTAGATTGAGAATGATGTC
>JAUNHO010000113.1 GCA_030523905.1 Bergeyella zoohelcum | reverse complement strand
TCATTCACCATTATATTCTCTATAAATTTTCTCTATTTTTGTCCCTAAATTTCATTCTACAATGCAAAAACCTTTAATATTAGTAACCAATGATGATGGCATCACCGCTCCTGGAATACGCCATTTGGTGGATTTTATGAACGAAATCGGTGAGGTAGTCGTGGTCGCTCCGAACTCTCCGCAAAGTGGCAAGGGACACGCCATTACCATCAACTCTACCCTTACTTTTGAGGAAATCTCTATGGAAGGCCCACAAAAAGACTATGCCCTGAGCGGTACGCCCGTAGATTGCGTAAAATTTGCCCTTGATAAAATCCTTACCAGAAAGCCAGATTTGGTGGTTTCGGGTATTAATCACGGTGCTAATTCTTCCATCAATGTTATCTATTCAGGGACGATGTCTGCCGCCGTAGAAGCAGGTGTGGAAGGGCTACAAGCCATAGGTTTTTCTTTGCTGGATTTCAACTGGGATGCCGATTTCAGCCAAGCCAAAGAATACATTCAGAATATCGTGAAAAGAGTATTAGAAAAACCACTTCCGAAGGGTATTGTACTGAATGTGAATATCCCAAAACTGCATAAAAACGAGATAAAAGGCATAAAAATATGCAAACAAGCCAATGCAAAATGGGAAGAAAGCTTCGATGAACGCACCAATCCGCACGGCAAAAAGTACTACTGGCTCACAGGGTATTTCAACAATATGGACACCAGCCCAGATGCCGATGAGACCGCTCTGGCAGATGGCTATATCTCCGTAGTGCCTGTGAAATTTGACCTCACCGCCTACGAATACCTTGATGAATTAAAGCAAATTTTGGAATAATTATTTCAGATTAAATAAAAAGGGAGCTGAATGATTTCGCTCCCTTTTGGTTTGGTTTTAGATTGACTAAAAAATTCCATCAATAATCTGCATAATTCCTTTTACCGAATTTTCAAGGGTAAAAGGCATTTCGTAAGAATGAAGTTCGGATTGGTATTTTTCAAAACCTTGGGGCTGGGAAAGTGCTTTTTTCATTCCTTCGTAAATTCCCTCTTCTGAGTTATCCACAATCATTCCCAGTTTTCCATCTAAAAGCATCTCTCGAACACCAGAAACATCGGTGGCAATGATATTTTTTTTCAAGGTAATCGCCTCAAATAAAACGGTAGGAAAGCCCTCGTAACGCGAACTGAGAACATAAAAATCTGCCGCTCGGAAGTACGGATAAGGATTATCGGTAAAGCCTATCATTTTTGCGGTTTCATCAACACCCAATTCGGTTTTGAGGTTTTTAATATTTTCAAAATCATAGCCATCTCCCACAATGATGATTTTATGCGAAAATCCCTCGTCTAGCAACCTTTTATGAACTTTCAGCAATCGGTCAAAGCCCTTTTGTGGAAAAACCGTACCCACGGAAAGTAAGACAGGGGTAGTCTCTTTTATAGATGGGGAGATTTGAATAGCTTTGTTAAGTATTTCGCTAGTATCCAGCGGATTATAAATCCTTACGATTCTGTTTTTTTCATCGTCATTTTGGGCAAGGTTTTCAAAATCTTTTTGGATATGCTCGGAGATGACCATTATTTTATCATAACCGAAGAATTTACGAATCTCGGAGTCTGTGTAATTGTGAAATTCCGTTTTTCGTAGGTCATTATGTATCCAAACAATTTTTTTGGAAGATTTTATCGGAGAGTTGAGAATTTCATCTCTAAATCCGTGGATAGCCGCAATTTCCACATCGTATTTCTTGCCTTTCAAAATACCATTATAAAGCAATTTGGGAAATCTTTTCAGCAAAGATTGATAAGCCACACGGAACGCTTTTCGGGGAATATCCTGTGGGCGATTGGTGGTAATCATCTCGCCTTTATTGAGGTACAGAACATTAATCCACTCGGGAACATCTGGTAAATATTTCCCTGAATAGAGATTGAGCAAAAGGTCTATTTCGTATTTATCTTTCGGTAAATTTTTGAGGAAAGTTACCAAGACCTTCTCCGCACCGCCGTGCCGAAGAGAACCAATTCTGATGAGGAGTTTTTTCTTATTATTTATATTTTTCATTGTGTGCTTTTAGCCAGTCAATTAATTTTTCATTAAACCTTACTACCGCCTGTTGATTGAGGTGATTGCTATCATAAAAATCAAGGGTATCATTTAGTAAAACTTCGTTTTGAAAGTTTTTGTAAGTCCCAAGTGAAGAGAGTAGGCTATCCATTTCCGCATTGTTGGTTCTTGCGTTGTACAATTTTTTCGTGATGGGAGCCTGTATCAGCAGATAGGGAATATTTCTCTGTTTTAGCATTGCGATGTTTTCCTTCAAAGCCGTGATTTGTTTAGGATTAATACTCCATTCCCCTTCTTTTTCTTCATTCAAAGGGTTTTTCCTGAAAGTAGTTTCTACAAAACCGCCGTTTTTAATGTAAATGTCATCATTCAGTTTTTCAGGCTCTTGGAAATTTTTATTGAGATTAAATATTTGTCGGAAATAGCCATAAATCAAGGTATTATAAAGGGAAATATTTTTAGTCCCTGTAATCATATTCACCGAATGAGTATCTATGGGGTTGTTGCTCAATAAATCCAATGAAGACTCCGCACCATCTGCACCCAAAGTTTCCGCATAAGCCTCTATGATGACCATTTTTGGCTGTATTTTGTCGAGATATTGTTTCAATAAAACTTGGCTATTCAAAGGAGTTTGAGAGCTTGAACCTAAATTAAACGCACTTATTCCGTGCTTGGCAAAAACGCGAGTATCTAGCCCACGATAGGCGTGAGACGACCCTAAAAATAGAATATCAGGGTTTTTAACATTAGGAATATCCCTCACCCTAGAATAAAGATGCCCATAACAACCGATACAACTCCTTACATTTTTTGCCATAAAAGGAGGAAAAACTGCACTCCAAAGCGGTAAAACTATGATGTAAAACAACAAAGCAAAAACCGAAAAAAGACCTATATTGATGATAAATTTCTTCATATTTTTTAGAATTGGAAATAGATAAACGGCGTTTCATTGGTCTGCATAAACAAACCTATTAGAAGTAAGATAAAGCCATAAAAAGCCCAGCGAACCAGCCTCGGTTTTGAGGAAAATAGCCGCTCTATGGCATAGTTGCTCTCCCTACCTAGCCACTCTACAAACATAAAAAACGCAATGAGAATAAGCGTAGCCAATGCCGCTTTATTGAGATTCGGAACGGAAAAGAGACTCCTATCAAAAATCCCTGTAATGTAGGAAAAAGCGTGTTGAATATTTTCCGCACGGAAGAAAATCCAAGTGAAAACAATCAGCCCAAAAGTAATGAGCATATCTCCCAACTCTCTGAATGTAGGGAAAAGCCTATTCTGTGCCACTATTTCTATATGTTTTCTATTGGTTTTCATTAGAATTGATGGCATAATGAATAGAGCATTGATTAGCCCCCAGAGAATAAAAGTCCAGTTCGCTCCGTGCCAAAAACCACTTACTAGGAAGATGATAAAGGTGTTTCTTACCTGTTTTACCCCCCCCCCCTATACTCCCCCCAAGGGGGAAATAAAGATAGTCTCTAAACCAAGTATTAAGCGAAATATGCCACCTTCTCCAAAATTCGGCGACACTTCTGGAAAAGTATGGGAAGTTGAAGTTTTTCATCAAATCAAAACCGAAAAGTTTAGAAGTTCCCAAAGCAATATCGGAATAACCAGAGAAATCCCCATAAATCTGAAAGGTAAAGAACAACGCCCCCAAAACCAGTTCGCTCCCAGAGGCATTCGCAGAATTGGCAAAAATTTGGTTGGCATACACGGCACAATTATCGGCAATAACCATCTTCTTAAACAAGCCCCAAAGAATCTGCCTCATACCATCTACGGCAAGAGGATAGCTAAACTCTCTTTTCTTATAAAACTGCGGTAAAAGGTGCGTAGCCCTCTCAATAGGCCCAGCGACCAACTGCGGAAAGAAACTCACAAATGCCGAAAAATCTACCAAACTACGCGTAGCCTCCATCTTTTTTTTATAGACATCTATGGTATAACTGAGCGTCTGGAAGGTATAAAAACTAATCCCCACAGGAAGCAAAATATTCAGTGTGTGAATATTGGGTTTCATACCAAAAAAAGTAAAGGCGGTAATGAAATTATCCACAAAGAAATTATAGTATTTGAAGAAGCCCAAAAACCCAAGATTGGTAATGACACTGGTATAGAGTAGGTATTTTCTTTTCTTTTCGTCATTGGTTTTGGAGAGCCAAAGCCCTATGAAATAATCTTGTAAGGTGCTGAACAGGATAAGGAAAAGAAAACGCCAATCCCACCAGCCATAAAAGATATAACTAACAATGACGATGAAGAGATTCTGCATCTTCAGATTTCTCTGAAACACAAACCAATAGAGCAAAAAAACTATCGGTAAAAAAATCGCAAATTCTATAGAGTTGAAAAGCATAGTTATAATTTAGATTGAAAGCCTCTGCACAAAGATAAGATTTTAATCTAATGTTTTTTCATTAAATTAATAAGATATTTTATAAACCTGTCCAAACTTTTATATATAAATAAAAGTTCCGAGAAAATTAGTATTTTTAAGGTGTAAAAAAAACAAAAAACCTAAGATTCTGGAACTTTTGAGCAAAGATACAATAAGAAAATGGATTTTACCCTTTTTAAGTCAGCCAAAAAGAGGTTTTGATTCAAAATTTGATAAATTGAAAATTAT
>JAUNHO010000112.1 GCA_030523905.1 Bergeyella zoohelcum | reverse complement strand
GAAACTGCTAAAATAGAGCAAAAATATAGGAGTGAACTTATTATTAATGGAGAAAATTCTTTATATATCAACTATATTAAAGCGATAAAAAAAGGAACTACTTATATAGATAATGAAAATAAATTAAATGGTGAAAAGTATGAAATAGAAGAACATTTTTACAAAAAAGGAGATGTACTTTATTATCCGTCGCCTATTTCTTATAACCAAAAAAGTATTATTTGGCAGGATGATAAATTGGTTTGGGAAATTAACGAAAATATTACCAAAAATATATTAGGTTATCGATGTTTTCAAGCAAAAACTAAATATAGAGGTAGAAATTATATGGTGTATTTTACCAAAGAACTACCTTATATAGTAGGTCCGCGTATGTTTTATGGACTACAAGGGGCGGTATTGGAAGTGGAGGAGGAACAAGGATTGCTTAAAATAATAGTTACTAAAATAGAAGAAAAACATAAAAAAATACAACCTAATTACGATTATAAAACTGCTATTTCTTGGGAGAAAGCACTTAATATTGCGAAGGAAAACTACAAGAAAAAGCAAGATGAGATATACGAAAAATACGGAACCACCCCATATACAGATTTTTCTAACACCCTCGAAAAATATGACCTCAATGACTAAGATATTAAAATTTAATATTGTTCTATTTTTATTAATAGTATCAAATTTTTATGCACAAAAAAAATCTCTATCTGTGATTTATGAGCATACTTTTATGTATAACAAGAATATGCAAGATGCTGATAAAGAGTTGTTTGCATTGGTTGTTGATGTTGAAAATCGTCAGTCGTTATATTATAGTCGTTCCAAGCAGATTGCAGATTCTATCTATACAGAAATCAATAGAACCAAAAAATTTAATCAGAAATATGATATTCCGAATAATGTTTTTAAGATGAAAATTTTTAAGAATAATGATAAAATTTATCATATTGAAAAAGTAAGTCGTGATGTTTTTGGATATTTAAGTGAAGATGTTTCAAAAAAATGGATTCTTACAAAAGATACTTTAACGATTAATGGTTATCATTGTAATACAGCCACTATTAAGTTGGGTGGAAGAATATGGAAAGCCTATTACACCAACCAAATTCCCCTACAAGATGGACCATATAAGTTCAAAGGATTGCCAGGTCTTATTTTACAAATAGAATCTTCGGATAAAGAACATATCATCAAAATGGTAGCGATAAAACAAGATGATAAAAACATAAAAACTCCAAAGTTTTTAGAACTGAAAAATAGGAATAAACTACTTGAATACAAAAGAAATTTTGTAAAATCTCCTTCTGCAAAAGCAAGAATAGAAGATAGTAAAGTTTCTGGAAATACACAAGTTGTGGTCAATGGTGAGCCGATGTCTTTGTCGCAGACCTATGATATTATAGACAATGAAGTTTGGGATTTTATGAAAAAATACAATAATCCTATTGAAAAAGATGATATTTGGATTAATTAATAATGATAATGAAACTATTATTAGCCTCGCAATCGCCACGAAGAAAGGAGTTGTTGGCGAGTTTAGGATATGAATTTCAGTCCGTTTCCATAGATTGTGATGAGGTTTATCCTGCCGATTTACCAGCCGAAAATGTAGCGGCGTATCTTTCTGAACTCAAAGCCAAAGCCTATGGAGATTTACACGAAAATGAAATTCTCATCACGGCAGATACGGTGGTAGCAATTGATGGTGAAATTTTAGGAAAGCCCAAAAATACAGAAGAAGCAAAGGCGATGCTTAGCCAATTATCAGGGAATAAACATCAGGTTTATACGGCTGTAAGCGTGGGTGTTATGGGGAAAATTATTACCGAAACCGATGTCGCAGAAGTAGAGTTTTTGCCCATTAGTGAAGATGAAATCAATTTTTATATTAGCCAATACCAACCGATGGATAAAGCAGGAAGCTATGGCATACAGGAGTGGCTCGGTATGGCGAAAATAAGCCGAATAAATGGGAGTTTTTATACCATAATGGGGCTTCCTACTCATATTATTTATAGAATTTTGAAGGAAATAGAAGGTAAAATATAGTTTTATTCCTAAAAATTGTTATATTTGACAATCTTAAAAAAATTCCGCTACATACAATAAAAACGGAATAAAAAAGTTATCAGATTATAATGAAAAAAAATATATTTTTAGCACTTTTGGCAGGTGCTGTTTTAGTGAGTTGTAAAGCCAAATACGGCGAAAAAAAGAAAAGTCTTTTACCTGGTTTTTCGGCTTATTATAATACACTTTTTAATAGTAAAGATGCCCTGAATACGGAGCTAGATAATCGTGAAAAAAGTCATAAGGATAATTTTTACGCTCCTTATATTACGCTTTTGAAACACGGCAACCAGCCTTTGGGAGAGAGTGAAGGTCTTTTAGATGATGAAAATGTTGGTGCGGCCGCCGCTGATTTTTTTGGAGGGAATAATAACCAGAAAAAGGGTGCTAGTATTTTACAAATTTCGGAGGCTAAAGCACTGAAAACCATCGCTCAATATTCCAATCTGAAAGATGGTGTAGAAAAAAATAAAACCATTTTTGACGCTCATATTCTACTCGCACAGGCGAGGCTTTATCAGGATAAACCATTGGAGGCATTAGACGCTCTCAGTTATCTTTTTTCGTATATGAAAAAGGATAAACGCCTTCCTTTGGCAAAGATTTATCAGGCACAGGCGTATGTTCAGATGAAAGATTATTTCCGTGCTAATGAGATTTTTTTAGCTCTAAAAGACGATAAAATAAAGAAAAAATACCGAAAATTGTATTCGGTTTATTATGCTGAAATGCTTTTGGCAGCAGGTAAAAAAGAACAGGCGGTAGAGATGCTAGAAGAGGCATTTTCTTTGAATAAAAACAGAGAACTCCGTAGCCGAATAGCCTTTCTTCGTGGGCAGGTTTTGGCAAAATTAGGTAGAAACGAAGAGGCTGGGGAAAGTTTCGTTACGGCGTATAAATACGCTAATAATTTTGAGTTTGAAGTGAAATCCCAGATAGAATTGGCGAAAACTTTTGATGGCAAAAATGATAATTATGAAGATGCCAAAGCTCATATAGAAAAAATCAGTAAAAAAGGGACTTACGCCTCCCGAAAAAACGAGTTTTACTACGCTCTTGGGGTGATGGCGAAGAATGCAGGGAAGATAGACGAGGCCAAAGATTTTTTCCAAAAAGCAAAAGATGGCAAGTCGTCTGATGGACAGATAAGAGGGCTTACTTATTATGAAATAGGCAAATACTACGCCGATAAAAAAGATTATATTTCCGCTGGGGCGTATTATGATTCTGCTGTGGCGGTGATGACTTATCAGCCTGTGAAAGAGGAACTGGAAGTCGTTACCAAAAACATCAAGAACTTTTCTAAAAACTATTATTTGATAAAGAAAAATGATAGTATTTTGGCACTTACGAAAATGTCTGATGCCGAAAAAAATAATTATTTTGCCAAACATATAGAGAAACTGAAAGAAAAAGAAGCCAAGGAGGAGGCGGAGCGAATAAAAAAACTAAAGGATAAAGACGATGCTATCCAAGATGGAGACTACAATGCTAACTCTATTTTTGCCAATAATAAAGGCACTAATTTCCAGGATTTTAGCACAAATACTAACGGGAAAACCACATTTTATTTCGCTAATCAGAATACGGTAGCCAAAGGTCAGGCGGAGTTTAAGCAGATTTGGGGCAATCGCTCCCTAGCGGATAACTGGCGTACTTCTACCAAAATGGCATCAATAGAAGATGCTAAAAATGAGGCACTTGGGCTAAGTGAGGTGAGAAACCCAAGACGATTCGAGCCGAGTTTCTACATAGAGCAAATCCCAACCGATAGACTTAAAATAGATGCTCTGAAAAAGGATAGAGATACCGCAAGTTTGGGACTTGGCAGAATGTACGAAAACTATTTCGCGGATACAGATTTGGCAACGAAAACGCTTTACAATTTGGTGGATAATCAGCCAGAAGAAGAGGTGAAACTACAAGCGTTATACCAGATTTTCACGATGAACTACGAGAAAAATCCGTCAGCAGGTGAGAGAGCCAAGCAGTTGATTTTATCAGAATTTCCTTATACGCATTATGCAGAGTTTGTGAAAAATCCTAAAAAAGGAAATTTCTCGCCTTCTTCTTCCGAGGTGGAAAACCTTTACCAACGGGCTTTTCAGCTATATTCGGAAGAGAAATTTGCAGAGTCTCAAACTTTGATTACTCAAACCCTAGAAAAATATCCGAACGATGCTCTTTTACCGAAATTCACATTGCTCAACGCCTACAACACAGGCAAAATCGCTGGGAAGGAGATTATGATTTTGCAACTTCAGCAATTGGCTCTTAATTATCCAAAATTAGAGGAAGGGAAGAAGGCAACCGAATTGCTAAAATACCTACAAAGTGACCTAAAAACCGAGTTTTTAGATGATAAAGGTAAAGCCATAACCCAGCCACAGCAAAAGAAAACGGAGGAAAAACCAGTCATAAGAGCGGTGGAAGATTTGGATACTAAAAAAGGAAATAACACTCCACAGGACAATAAAAATAATACACCTGTAAATAACTCGGGAGTGGGGCGACCAGATGATTTTGAGGAGTAGAATAATTATCAACGGAAAGACCATATTTCTTTAATTTAATAATGGAAATGATTGGTAGGATGCTTTAAGTAGTAATTTCTGTCAATCGTTTCCATTTTTTATGCGAACTAATGACATTTTAATCCCTAATTCTTAATCTTTATTTTCATCTCTTACGG
>JAUNHO010000111.1 GCA_030523905.1 Bergeyella zoohelcum | reverse complement strand
GTATCTTATCTCTACATTGAAAATCAGTAAAATACAGGCTACAATCACCATTCCGATGACGATTTCTAGCCAGTCTATTTTCCGCCTAAATACCAATGGCTCTAAAACCGAAACAAAAAGCGTAGGCAAAGACATACAACTGAGGGCAATGGAGACATTGGAAGCCTTGATGGACGCAAAGAAAAAGAGCCAATGCAGAGCGATGAGCGTCCCCACACCGAGCAATTTAATAAGTATAGACCGAGACACCGCAAGGCTCTGTTTCCTGAATATCCGAAGGTAGAAAAACAAAATCCCAGCCGTGAAAAACATTCTATAAAACACCAAATTGGGGGCATCTACTTCTATCATTTTCCCAAGAATAGCCGTAAAACCCCATAAAAACACAATGAAGTGTAACCTCAGTAAAGCCGTTTTTTCCATAAATCAAACTGCAAAACTATTATTTATATTTGGTTTGAGAAAATTTTTTTGATACAATACAAAAGCTGAAAAACAATATTTTACCCTTTATTAATGGTCAAAATCTTATGTTGTGTTCTTTGGGCAGATTTTGTTATTTCAAACAAAAATCATACTTTTATCAAAATTTTCAAGAAAAAGACCTTATGGACATAGAGTTTAATAAAAGAGAAGATTATAATAAACTAAAACTATCGGAAATCAATGCGATTTTAACCCAAATCAAAAAAGGAGGCGGAGAAAAACGCCTTGAAAAAATTCGCCAAGAAGGAAAAATGACCGCCCGAGAAAGGATAGAATATCTCCTTGATAGCAAAGCCCCTTCCATAGAAATAGGAGGTTTCGCAGGATATGAAATGTACGAAGAACACGGCGGCTGCCCCTCTGGTGGCGTAGTGGTAATGATGGGCTATATCTCTGGAAAACAATGTATAGTAGTGGCAAATGACGCTTCCGTAAAGGCTGGTGCGTGGTTTCCCATTACAGGAAAAAAGAACCTGAGAGCCCAAGAAATAGCGATGGAAAACCGCCTTCCCATCATCTATTTGGTAGATTCAGCGGGGGTTTATCTCCCAATGCAAGACGAGATTTTCCCTGATAAGGAGCATTTCGGTAGGATTTTTAGAAACAATGCCAAGATGAGTTCTATGGGCATCATTCAAATTTCTGCCGTGATGGGTAGCTGTGTAGCTGGTGGGGCTTATCTCCCCATTATGAGCGATGAAGCGATGATAGTAGACAAAACAGGCTCTATTTTCTTGGCGGGAAGCTACCTTGTAAAAGCCGCCATTGGCGAAAGTATAGACAACGAAACGCTGGGCGGTGCTACCACGCATTGCTCCATTTCTGGCGTTACCGATTATAAAGCCAAAGATGATAAAGATGCCTTGGACAGAATTAAAAACATAATGAAATCCATTGGCGATTATGAAAAAACAGGATTTGATAGAACGGAAAGCCAACCACCTGCCGTAAATCCATCGGATATTTTTGGGATAATGCCCATTTCCAGAGCGGAACAATATGACACCTATGAAATCATCAAATGCTTGGTAGATAATTCCGAGTACGAAGAATACAAACCCGATTATGGGAAAACCATCATCTGTGCCACCGCAAGAATCGATGGGTGGAGTGTAGGCATCGTAGCGAATCAAAGAAAAATGGTCAAAAGTGGAAAGGGTGAAATGCAGTTCGGTGGGGTCATCTACTCGGATTCGGCGGATAAAGCTACGAGGTTCATTGCCAATTGTAATCAGCGAAAAATTCCATTGGTCTTCCTACAAGATGTTACGGGCTTTATGGTAGGCTCTAAATCCGAACACGGAGGCATCATTAAAGACGGAGCGAAGATGGTCAATGCCGTGTCCAATTCGGTAGTGCCTAAATTCACCATCATTACAGGAAACTCCTTCGGAGCAGGGAATTATGCTATGTGCGGAAAAGCGTATGACCCTCGTCTCATCGTGGCTTGGCCTTGGGCAGAACTGGCAGTAATGGGCGGAGCTCAAGCCGCAAAAGTATTAGCACAAATCCAAGAAGCCACCCTAAAAAAACAAGGAAAGGAAATCTCCGAAGAGGAACATCAGCAAATTTTAGATAGCATCTCTAAAAAATACCAAAAACAAACCGAGGCTACCTATTCCGCAGCAAGACTTTGGACGGATGCCATCATCCACCCAGAGGATACCCGAAAATGGATTTCTATGGGAATAGAAGCCGCCAACCACTCGCCCATTACCGAAAAATTTAACTTGGGCGTGATACAAGTTTAATTATAATTTTCATTAATGAATTCTAAACAGCAAAAACTAGACGCTTTTGGGCGACTTTTAGACATAATGGACGACCTGCGTGAAAAGTGTCCTTGGGATAAAAAACAAACTCTACAAAGCCTTCGGCATTTGACTTTGGAGGAAGTTTATGAGCTTTCCGATGCTCTTTTGATGGAAGACCTTCAAGAGATAAAAAAAGAACTCGGTGATGTGCTTCTTCACCTTGTTTTTTATGCCAAAATAGGCTCTGAAAAAAAAGCCTTTGACATTGCCGATGTTATTAATTCTCTTTGCGATAAACTCATTTTCCGCCATCCGCATATCTACGGCGATGTCTCGGCAAAAGATGAAGAAACCGTAAAACAAAACTGGGAAAAACTCAAACTAAAAGAGGGCAATCAGTCCATTTTATCAGGCGTTCCGAAAGGACTTCCTAGCATTGTAAAAGCATACAGAATACAAGATAAAGTAAAGGGCATCGGCTTTGATTTTCCTAATGAAAAAGAGGCTTGGCAGAAAGTGGAGGAAGAAATGAACGAACTAAAAGCCGAGCTAGGAAACGATAAAAACCAACAAGAAGCCGAGTTTGGCGATGTTTTATTCTCATTGATTAATTACGCTCGTATCCTTGGCATTAATCCTGATACGGCTTTGGAACGCACCAACCATAAATTCATCACGAGATTCCAAACAATGGAACAAATCGCAAAAGAAAGAAATCTGATTTTGGGCGATTTATCTTTACAGGAAATGGATTTACTTTGGGAAGAAGCAAAAAAAATGAATTTTTGATGAAAAAACGCTTACCTTTGTCCCTCATTTTCACGAATTAACAAAGAATGAAGAAACAAACAACTTGGCAAATCATTAGCCGACTTTTTTCCATTGGAATGAAATTCCGCTCGTGGTTTATTTTCGCTCTTATTATCTCCATTATTTTGTCCGTAGTTTCTACTTACAGACCATATCTCACGATGCAAGTAGTGGATATAGACATCATTAAAAATGGCGACAAACAGCAGATGATGACGCATATCTATTGGCTCATCGGTTTGGTGTTTTTGGAGACTTTTCTCAATTTTTTTCTGGTTTATTTCTCCAATTTTATTTCACAAAATGTCATCAGAGATATTAGAGAAAAACTTTACCATAAACTTATTTATTTCAAAACTTCTTTCTTTGACAAAACTCCAATAGGGCAGTTGGTAACACGAGCCGTAGGCGATGTAGAGACCATTTCCACGGTTTATACCGATGGTTTTCTGATGGTTTTTGGCGATATTCTTCGTATCGTTTTTATATTGATAATGATGTTCAATACCAATGTCCATCTCAGTTTTATTTCTTTGGCGATTCTCCCTATAATGGTGCTAATTACCAGAGTATTCCAAACGAAACTAAAAAAAGCATTCGGTGATGAACGCAACTGGACTTCCACCCAAAATTCCTTTGTGCAAGAGCGTCTGGCTGGTATGCAACTCATACAGGTTTTCAACCGAGAGGAACAAGAATTTAAGAAATTTGATAGCATTAATTTAACCCTAAAAGATGCCCTGCTTCGTACGGTGTTCATCTTCTCGCTATTTTTTCCTGTGGTAGAGCTTATTTCCTCTATTTTTATTGGTTTTATCCTATTTTATGGGGGATATGTAACCATCACGGCTGGGGTTGTGATTGCTTTTATCCAGTATATTTTTATGCTCATTCGCCCACTTCGCCAGATTGCCGATAGGTTCAATAATATCCAAAGAGGTATCGTAGGAGCGGAACGCGTTTTAGGACTAATGGACGAGGATTTGAGCCTTCCGAACAAAGGAACAATCGCAAAAAATCATTTCCACGGAGAGATAGAATTTCAAAATGTAAGTTTTTCTTATGATGATAAACAGGAGGTACTGAAAAACATTAGTTTCAAAGTAAAACCTGGTGAAAGCGTTGCCATTGTAGGAGCAACAGGGGCAGGAAAATCTACGATTATTAGCTTGATTACAAGGCTTTATGATATTAATTCTGGAAAAATATTAATAGACGGCATCGATTTGAAAGATTATGAACTTTATAATCTGCGGTCGCATATTGGGGTGGTTTTGCAAGATGTTTTTCTGTTTCACGGCAGTATTTCTGAAAATTTAGCTTTTGGTGATGATAAAATTACATTGGAAAATATCCGAAAAGCCGCACAAGAGATAGAGGTAGATGATTTCATACAGCAACTTCCAAATGGCTATGACTACATCGTAAGCGAAAGAGGTTCGTCTATCTCGCTGGGACAAAGGCAGTTGCTTTCCTTTTTGAGAGCCTATCTTTCTGATCCTGAGATTCTTATTTTAGACGAGGCTACCTCTTCCATAGACCACGAAAGCGAACAACTTATCCAAAAAGCAACGGAGAAAATCACGCAAAATAGGACTTCCATCATCATTGCACATCGTCTTTCTACCATACAGAAAGCCGATAAAATCATAGTAATGGAGGGCGGAAACATAGTGGAAGAAGGCAAACACGAGGAACTTCTCGCCCAAAATGGTTATT
>JAUNHO010000110.1 GCA_030523905.1 Bergeyella zoohelcum | reverse complement strand
ACTGAAGGGTAATAGGTCTCCAAAGAGCAATGGTTTTGTATTGATTATCTTGCTTATGAAAATTGATTCCCATTAGTGAATCTTTCTCGGTTTCAGCCACATCAGCGAGAGATTTTAGGTAATAGACATTGATGTCGCCTATCATTGTTTTATTATACGGCGTTCCGATGCTATCCTTACGAATATCCATTATCAGTGGGACTTCCTTACGGCTACGAAGGGTATCGGCGGTGAAGTAAATATCCTCTTTGGAGGCATTGAATTTGTAATACCCCTCCTGTTGCATCAAATCAGAAATACGAGAAACCTCTTGCTCCAATAGGGTTTGGTCAAGGATGTCGCCCGTTAAAATCTTGGTTTTACGCAGATTACTTTCGTAGATTTTTTTCACTTCTGCATCAGGGATATTGTAATAATATTCTGAAATGATGGTGGGTTTATTTTGCGTAATGGTATAATCTACACTGGCTTTTTTATTGGAAGAATCTAGCTTTTGTTGGTAGGAAACTTTTGCGTCCCAGTAGCCTCTATACACCAATCTTTTCTTAATGTTTTCAGCACTTTTTTTGGTTTTACTTTCATCAAGAATCGTGGGAGCCTGTCCTAGATTATACAAAAATCGGTTTCTCAAAAGGTTTTTGCCTATATCCTGTGGCATATCATATTTCACGAATAGAGAGTCTCGCAGATTTTGATTTCTCATCTCGGAAGGATAGGTGTTGTACTCCTCCAAAAGAGCGTCATATTTAGGATTTACGGCATTATACATCCATAACCCAAAAGGAAAAAGAAATAAAGTTTTTTTATTAGGCTTCTGGGTAATATAGCTAGGTAACTCACTGCTAAATGCCTTTGTATCAGTATATTTTAGCGTATTTTTGGTGAGGAGATAATCGCCTTCTGGAACTTTCTTGGTAGTGCTACACGAATAAAGAATGCCCAAAGAAGTTGCAACAGAAAAAAATAATTGATACTTTTGGAAATATTTTTGAAAATGCTTACTACTCATAAAATTAAAATTATTCAGTCTCTTAATAAAAAGAAATTCAGACAAAAATACAATTTGTTTTTGGTTGAAGGAAATAAAACCATCAAAGAACTGCAAAATTCTGACTACAAAGTTAAGGAAATATTTTCGTTAAACCCATCTTCTACCGATTTTCAAGGCTTTGATGAAAATTTAATAACCCAAATTGATGAAAAAGAACTGAAAAAAATTAGTTTTTTACAGCACCCAAAGGATTCGGTGGCAATTTGTGAACTTGCTGCTGATAATCAAATGATAAAGAAAACCGATTTTAATTTGGTTTTAGATGGCATACAAGACCCTGGTAATCTGGGGACTATTATCCGCCTTGCAGATTGGTTTGGCATAGAGCAAATAGTATGCAGCGAAGATACCGCCGATGTCTATAACCCCAAAGTAATACAAGCAACGATGGGGTCTTTCACGCGTGTGAATGTGGTCTATACCTCGCTGGAACAATTTTTATCCGAAACTGAAAATACCAATATAGGTACGGATATGCAGGGTGAGAATATTTATACTTTTGATTTCCCCAAAAAAATCAATTTGATTTTAGGAAATGAAGGCAACGGAATGCGTAAAGAGACCGAAAAACTTCTAGCAAAAAGTATTTCCATTCCTCGTTTTGGAAAACTACAATCTACTGAAAGTCTGAATGTTTCTATGGCTACAGGGATTATTCTGGGGCAGATTTTTTCTAAAAAATAATGCAAAAACTATATAAGTTTTTGCATACTTGAAATACTTTTTTTCCTTTGATAATCATCTACTTTTCTCTGGATAAATTTAGAAGCAATCGGTAGAAGATAAGCAATCGCAAAGCCTAAAACTTTACTTTTCCAGCCTTTGCCCATTAGTTTTTTCTTTGCCAAACTTCCAATGAAAGCCACACCACCTACGCGTATCAATCCCTGTATAAGGTTGCTTTGCAAGTTGGTATTATCAAACGCTACCACGGAGTTTTTCTTATTCTTATTAGAGACAAAATTACTCACCTCTTTTACCACATTTCCTGTTTTTAGAGAAAGAACTTTTTCCCCGTTATCGTTTATTTTTTCGGTAAGAAAATTATCGGTAAAACCATTGGTAATAGCACTAAGGCTAGCTCTTTTATCCTCAAATTTCATTAGGCTTTCTAGGTCTGAAACTTCTTTTTTCAGTGCTTCTTTTTGCCTTCTCAATTCTTCTAAACTACTGTATTTTCCCATATATTTTTATTTGAGAATTTGTTCTACAATTTTATTTGCAATGCTATTAGCAATAGATTTTTTAGTCAGTACAAAAATGATGGTCAGTAATAGATAAAACCCCGCCACTATGAGCAATCCGTAGCCGTAATGCCCCAGAGAATGCCCTATCCATAGACCTATACCAATATTGAAGAAGATGACAAAGAACAATGCCATCACCACAATAAGTAGGGTAGAAACGAGATTCCCCAATCCCACGGAAGTCTTTTCGGTGGCTTCCAGTTTTAGTAAATCTAATTTTTTGGTGGCGTAATCTTTTACAATATTTATCATTTTGAATTATTTTGTATCTTAAAAAGTAAAAGGGAAAACAGAAAATCCCTGTGTTTCCCTTGTTTTTGTAATATAGAATATTTAGCTCAAACCTTCTAGTTCAGTTTGAATATCATCTTGTACTTGTGCTACTTTTCCAGAAGCTTGGTTTTTGTATTTATCAAATGTTTCTTTTGCTTGGCTAGCTAGTCTATCTGCCTGTTCCTTTACTTTTCCAGAAACATTTTGGTATTGCTCTTTTACTTTTTCGGAAGTTTTACCAAATTCATCTTTCGCTAGGTGAGCCAATTCGTCAGCTTTTTCTTTTATTTTTTTTCTTGTTTCTTTACCTTCCTCTGGAGCGTAAAGCATACCTAAAACTACACCTGCTGCTGCACCTGCCAATAGCCCAGCCAAAACTGCTGCTGTATTACCTTTTTTTGCCATTTTATTTATTTTTTGAAGTTAAAAATTATTTAAGTGTAAAAGTACAATAAAAATGCCAAATAACTAGAAATAAACCCTAAAATTTTGTTAAAAAATCTTAATATATGATAAAATAAGGTCTATGGTTTCCTCTTTATTGATGTGGGTATTGTCTATTAATATGGCATCATCAGCCTGTTTTAGTGGGGCTACGGCTCGTTCGCTATCTATTTTATCTCGTTTTATAAGGTTGTCTTTTACGGCTTCTATACTGGTATTTTCTCCCATAGTGATGAGTTCTTGGTAGCGGCGGTTGGCTCTTTCATCTACACTAGCGGTGAGGAAAAATTTGTAATCAGCATTGGGGAGAACTACGGTAGCGATGTCTCTTCCGTCCATTATTACGCCTCCATTTTCTGCTATTTGTCTCTGTGTTTGGAGTAAAAATGCTCTTACTTCCGCTTGTTTTGCTATGAAACTCACCCAGTTAGAAACTTCTGGCGTACGGATTTCTTTTTCTATATTTTTTCCGTTGAGATATAGAATCAAACCACCTTGCTCTTGGCGAAATTCCAATTTAATATCTGAAAAAGAAGAGAATAATTTTTCGGTAGAAATCTCATTGTTTTCCATACAATTTTGAAGGGCATAAAGCGTAATCCCTCTGTACAAAGCCCCTGTATCCATATGTAAAATTCCAAGTTTTTGGGCAATGATTTTAGAGATTGAGCTTTTACCTGTGGAGGAATAGCCATCTATGGCAATGACTGGTTTTCGTTGCATAATTATTAATATTTTATCTTCTTCTTCCGCTTATTTCTATTAAATCCATTGAAAGACCTATCAAATTCATATTAGAAGCGTTGTGATAGCGTAGGTGGGCGTAATCAAATCTGAAAAATGAAATTTTAACCCCAAATCCCGCCGATAGACCTGCAAAACTTCTTTGGTCTAGGACGGCTAATTCGTTGCCTCGCTTCACATTATATCCTAGTCTTATATTGAAAGTTTCCTCTGGGAAAAATTCTGCTCCGAAGGAAAAATGATCCAATATTTTTCGTGTGAATTTTACTTTTTGTTCGTTATAATCATAATCAGAAGAAATATTGAACTTCTGTAAATCGTGGGCGGTAATGGTAATTGCCAAAGGGAATTGTTCCAAAATTTTGGTATAGCCTAGATCTACTCTAAAAGGCAATCGCTCTCTCGTGCCGTTATAAGTTTTGAACTGATAACCAAAATTTCTAGCCACCAAAGATAGAGTTTCTTTGCTCTCTTTTGAGTGATAGGTAATGGCTCCAGTCCCTGCAATACCCATTGATGAAAAATTATCTATTTTGGAAGAAACTAGCCCGATAGTACCGCCAATGGTGAAATTTTCATTAAATTGATAAGCATAACCTGCCCCAATATAAGCATCTGAAGCAGAAAAATCCCCTGAAATATTAGCAAATTCATCGGTTCGGGGCATATTTCCGTAGTCCATATATTTAGCGTGAGCCGAAATGAGATGCCTATTGCCTAAATCCTTGGTATAAGACATTGTTCCGTATTTAGAATCGGCGAGGTAGGAAGCATAGTTGATGCTCAGCCTATTATCCATTTCAAGATGGAGAAGGGAAGGGTTGATAGCCCCAAAATTGGCATCGTAGTCCCTTACCGAAATAGCATCTCCGCCCAATGCCGCCTGTCTAGGAGAGGTGGGAAGATTGAGAAACGGATAAACATTAGCTCCATTCTGAGCCATTATCTGCGTGGAAAACAATGCAAATGATAATGCAAAAAAAGTTTTGTGCTTCATAATTCTTTCAACGGCAAAAATAAGTAAAAATTTTAAGTTTATTTTATTTTTTCAGAAAGAGGTAAAATAAAAAAGGCTATCCGTTTGGGATAACCTTGTGTATGCTATGCTAT
>JAUNHO010000109.1:2422-4875 GCA_030523905.1 Bergeyella zoohelcum | reverse complement strand
CCTGGAATGAATGCGGCAATCCGTGCGGTGGTGAGAACCTCCATCTACCACGGGCTGGAAGTAGTAGGAATAAGAGAAGGATATAATGGGCTGATAGAAGGCTATTTCACCAAAATGGGACCTCGCTCGGTGAGTAATATTATTAATCTTGGAGGGACTATCCTGAAGTCGGCTCGTTCGGCAGAGTTCCGTACGCCTGAGGGAAGAAAAAAAGCTTATGACAATTGCGTAGAACAAGGTATAGATGCGTTGGTCTGCATCGGTGGCGATGGGACTTTCACTGGGGCTCAGATTTTTAGTGAAGAATTTGGGATAAAAGTCATCGGTGTTCCTGGGACTATTGATAATGATATTTTTGGGACGGATAATACCATCGGCTACGATACCGCTCTGAATACTGCAATGGACGCCATTGATAAAATCCGTGATACGGCAACTTCCCACAACCGAATTTTCTTTATAGAGGTAATGGGTAGAGACGCTGGGTTCATTGCCCTTAATAGTGGTATAGCAACGGGTGCGATAGATATTCTCATTCCAGAGCAAAATGATAGTTTGGAGAATTTGTTTAATACATTCAAGAAATCTCAAAAAAGAGGTAAAAATTCTAGTATCGTAGTGGTAGCAGAGGGCGAGACTTTGGCTTCTACCTATGAACTGGCAAAGGCAACCGAAAAGCAGTTCCCAGATGCGGATATTAGAGTAACCATTTTGGGGCATATCCAAAGAGGTGGAACGCCAAGCTGTGCCGATAGAGTATTGGCTTCAAGGCTAGGATGTGGTGCTGTGATGGGGCTTATGAAAGGGCTTACCAATGTAATGGCGGGTATCCGTGCTAATCAGTTGGTTTATACACCGATAGAAGATGCAATAAAGAAACATAACGAAATCAACCAAGATTTGCTTCAAATTGCGGAAATATTAGCATTGTAAAATAATCGTATTTATAAAAGAATAAAAAGTAATTGTATAATTTTTTAATTTAATTTATTATGTCAACAATCAAAGTAGGGATTAACGGATTCGGAAGAATCGGTGGTTTAGTATTCAATGCAATGCTTGAAAGAGACAACATTGAAATCGTGGGAATTAACGACCTTATCAACGCTGAATATATGGCGTATATGATGAAGTATGATTCCGTACACGGAAGATTCAACGGGGAAATCAGAGTAGAGGGAAATGACCTAGTGGTGAATGGTAAAAAAATCCGCATCACTTCTGAAAGAGACCCTAACAACCTAAAATGGAACGAAGTAGGTGCAGACTACATCGTAGAATCTACTGGTTTGTTCCTTTCAAAAGACACTGCGTCTGCTCACCTTAATGCTGGGGCTAAAAAAGTAGTGCTTTCTGCTCCTTCAAAAGACGATACGCCAATGTTTGTAATGGGAGTAAATCACAAGGAATTGAAAGCAGACCAAACCATTTTCTCTAATGCGTCTTGTACTACCAACTGCCTTGCTCCTTTGGCGAAAGTACTTCACGACAATTTCGGTATCGTAGAGGGGCTTATGACTACCGTACACGCTACTACGGCAACGCAAAGAACCGTAGATGGTCCATCAATGAAGGATTGGAGAGGTGGTCGTTCTGCATTATTGAACATTATCCCATCTTCTACTGGTGCAGCGAAAGCAGTAGGAAAAGTTATTCCTTCTCTAAACGGAAAACTTACAGGTATGTCTTTCAGAGTGCCTACGGCTGATGTTTCTGTGGTAGATTTGACGGCGAGATTAGAAAAACCAACTTCTTACCAAGAAATCTCTGCAGCAATGAAAGCTGCTTCTGAGGGCGAACTAAAAGGTATTCTTGGCTATACAGAAGATGCGGTAGTTTCTCAGGATTTCATCGGAGATAAGAGAACTTCTATCTTTGATAAAGACGCAGGTATTATGCTATCGCCTACTTTCGTGAAAGTGGTATCTTGGTATGACAACGAAACTGGATACTCTAACAAACTAACTGATTTGCTAGTTCATTCTGCTAGTTTGTAGTTTTTAATTTGATGATTAATGGAAATAGCTCTCAATTTATTTTGAGGGCTATTTTTTTTTGTTTGAAGTTAATTGTTTAAGGCATTAAACCCTTCCCAAAAACGGATTAAATGCTTTATAAAAAATCTCACGAGAGTTTTGGGAAAATCTCACGAGAGTTTTAGAGAAATCTCACGAGAGTTTTCAGAAAAACTCTTAAGAGTTTTTTAGAAGGCTTCAAAGTCTTATTAAAAATTCTTTCTAATGAATTTTTAGTTCTTTATTAATGGATGTTTTCAAAGCTCGGTTCAGAGGTAAGCAGGCAAGCGTAAATTTGGCTAAAATTTTCAATGATTTTAGATTGATTTTTCCGTGAGTTGAAGCGTTTTTATCATTGAGTTAAAGCCAATTTTAACGGACGATTCATTAAAAAATCTCAATTTTTTATACTGATTGAATACATTATTATTAAGTGTA
>JAUNHO010000109.1:0-2412 GCA_030523905.1 Bergeyella zoohelcum | reverse complement strand
TTAATGAAATAGCTCTCAATTTGTTTTGAGGGCTATTTTTTTGTTTGAAGTTAATTGTTTAAGAAGTTTTCATTGAAAAATCTCATATTTTTACATCAATTGAATACATTATTATTAAGTGTAAAACCTTACCTTTGCTACAAATTTTGAGAAACCGATGAAGCATCTTTTTTTAGCATTGTTTTCGGGGCTTTTATTGGCGATTTCGTGGCCTACTTACGGAGTTCCGTTTTTCATCTTCATAGCTCTTGTTCCTCTTTTGATGATGGAGCAAAATATTGCCAAGTTTTCCAAGATAAAATATAAAGGTTGGGCGGTTTTTGGGTTGTCTATGCTTGCTTTTTTAGTTTGGAATATCGTTACAACTGGTTGGCTCTACGGTTCAAAGAACCCTGATGGGACTAACTCTATCCCTGCGGTATTGCTCCCTGTTTTGGCTAATTCTTTGCTGTATTCTTTGGTGTTTATTTCTTATTATTGGTTCAAAAAAATAAAGGGAACTTACTGGGGGCTGGTGTTTTTTGTAGCAGCTTGGATGTCTTTTGAGAAGTTCCATCTTTCTTGGGAATTTACTTGGCCGTGGCTCAATCTCGGTAATGCCTTTTCGGAATACCCTAAACTCATTCAGTGGTACGATACATTGGGGGCTACTGGCGGTAGTTTTTGGGTTTTGCTCATCAATGTTTATGCGTTTTATACTCTAAGAATCTGGGAAGCAGGGCGAAAAAGAAAGGCGTTAATTCTTAATCTTTCCATATTATTAGGCGGAATTTTATTACCAATGGGAATTTCTCTGTCTAAATACCATTCATTTGATGAAAAACCAATTGCCGAAGTCAATGCCCTGATGCTTCAGCCAGACCTTGACCCATACAATGAAAAATATACCAAAGATAGTTTGCAGATTTTAGGTGAATTGCTCAGTCTTGCGAATAAAAATTCTACCACGAAAATAGATTTCTACATTGCTCCCGAAACGGCATTGCCAGGGGCGGGTTCGTTCTCCGAGAAAGGCTTTGAGTCCAGTCCTATACTTTCGGAAATAAAACATTTTTCAGAAAATAAAAAGGCAGTTTTTGTTACGGGGATTAGCTCACACCGATTTTTTAATTTGAGCGAAAAAATGCCTCCAAGTGCCTATCAAACCACGATGGGCGAATGGGTGGAAAGTTATAATTCGGCCGTGCAAATCCTTCCAAATCAGCCTGTTGAAGTTTATCATAAAGGGAAACTAGTGCCTGGTGTGGAGATTTTTCCTTATATAAGATTCTTGAAACCTATTTTGGGCGATGCGATGCTTAATTTTGGCGGAACTACGGCTTCTTTGGGGATTGATGAAGAGCGGAAAGCCTTTTCTAATCCTTATAATAAAGGAAAACTAGCCCCAGTGATTTGCTATGAAAGTATCTATGGCGAGTTTGTAACCGAATATGTGAAAAAAGGAGCCAATTTTTTAGCCATAATGACCAATGACTCTTGGTGGGGCGTTTCGCAAGGGCATCAGCAACTGCTTTCCTATGCTCGTCTTCGTGCGATAGAAACGCGTAGAGAGATTGCTCGTGCGGCCAATAGTGGGATTTCGGCTCATATTAATGCCCTTGGTGAGATAGAAGCAGATACTTTTTACGGCGACGAAACCACGCTTTTTGCAAAAATAAAACTCTACGAAACAGAAACTTTTTATACCAAAACAGGGGATTTATTATCTAGAATATCTGTGTTTATCCTTGGTTTTATCCTATTTTATACATTAATAGGAAAGATTCAGACGAGAATAAAAAAGAAGTGAAAATGATAAATAATAAAAATATTTTGATAAATATTTGTCTGTCTGAAAAAAAATATATAAATTTGCATAGTTTTAAGATGAAAAAGAAGTTTAAAATATGGCTAATGTTATGCGTTTTGGTGGCGTTTATGCTTCCAAAACAGCTACTTTCTGCCCAAACTTCTCATAAGGAAAAGGCTTATACAACACAGAATGCAGATTCCTCCCATTGTAAGCACGAAAACTCTAAACAGCATCACGATTGCAACCAAGACAACTGCTGTGATGCCTGTGGGCATTGCCATATATTGCTCTCATTCTTAAAGCTTGAAAACGCTACTGAAAAAATATCAGTAGAGCCGTTTTCTCCTCTTCAGTTTATGTACAAAACACCTCATTTCCTCACTCCGCTCTCGGAGATTTGGCAACCGCCCAAGGTGTAATGATTTTTCCTAAAAAAACTTCTACGGTTCATAGTAGAAGATAATCAACCTTGATTGTTTTTCAATAAAAACACTCGTCTGATGTAACCAATGGCTTGATGATGTATTCCATTAAAGGTAAAACATATCATTCCTCTTGCGGTTTATCTCAACTCAATCGTTTTGTAATCAAATGCGGTGCAGTTTGTTTCAACTCAATCG
>JAUNHO010000108.1:1807-4882 GCA_030523905.1 Bergeyella zoohelcum | reverse complement strand
CGGCTGGGAGTTTATCGGTGCGATAAAGCGTCTCCTCTACACTCGTGGTATCTCTGGCGTAGTCTTGGCGTATCTTACACGAAGCCAAAACAAGCAGAGACGATAGTAAAATGGCTGTTCTTTTTATATTAAAAGTCATAACGATTTCTATTATTTATATATTATTCTGCAATGTGTGGGATTTCCTCCTTCAATGGTTTTATTTTCTCTTGTATCGCTTGGAAAACCACATACAATACTGGGATTACAATAAGCCCCAATAAAGTCCCTATGAAAAGCCCTGTAACCGCACCAGTTGCCACCGAACGATTTCCTACCGAGCCAATCCCCGTAGCGAACATCAGAGGTAGAAGCCCTACAATAAAGGCAAAGGAGGTCATCAGTATCGGACGCAAACGAGCCATCGCTGCATTTATTGCCGATTTGGAAAGACTCTCGCCGTGTCTTCTTCGCTGAACCGCAAATTCTACAATCAGAATGGCATTCTTCGCCAATAATCCCACCAACATAATCAAGGAAATTTGGAAATAAATATTATTTTCTAATCCAAATAACCACTGCCCCAAATACGCTCCGAATACCCCAAAAGGCAAGGAAGTAATAACCGCTAATGGTAATACATAACTCTCATACTGAGCCGATAAGATAAAGTAAGTGAATATCAAACTCAAAATAAAAATCACGATGGTCTGCGACCCTGCATTTTGCTCCTCACGAGTAAGCCCCGTATAGCTAACTTCATAGCTAGACCCCAGAACCTCAGCTGCCACCTCTTCTACCGCCTTCAAGGCATCTCCTGTACTATATCCATCTGCCTGAGCCCCAGAAAGTGCTACGGAAGTAAAGAGATTGTAACGATTAACCGACTGCGGCCCAAAGGTGCGTTCTAGTTTTACAAATTCGGAGATAGGAGTCATCTCGCCAGATGCAGTTTTTACCATAAATTCATTAAGGCTTTGTACATTTTTTCTATCCTCTGGAAGAGCCTGAACCATCACACGGAACTGCTTTCCGTACTTGGTAAAATCCGTTGCATAAAGCCCTCCTACATAATTCTGCAAGGTAGAAAGCAAAATACTTACAGACACGCCAGACTGGGTAGCTCTCTCTACATCTATGCTCATTTCGTATTGCGGATAATTCACATTAAATGAAGATTGAATATACTTAATTTCTGGTCTTTGCATCAATGCTCCGATAAATTCATTGGTTTTATTATTCAATGTGGTAAAGTCTCCCCCTGTTTTATCCAAAAGTACCATAGAGAAACCAGTACCAAAACCGAAGCCTGGCACACTCGGCGGTTGGAAGAAAATCACCTGTGCATCGGTAATATCTGCTACCCTACCAAATGCCTGACCGATAATTGCCTGAATGGACTGGCTAGGGTCTTTGGCTCTTTCATCAAAAGGTTTCAGACGAAGAAACCCAAAAGCGTTATTAGACCCCGCACCAGAAAGCATACTACGCCCAGTGATGTAGGTTACTTTATCCACGCCTGGTATATTTTCTAGTCGTTTAGAAACCTGCGAAGCCACTGCATCGGCTCTTTCCATAGATGCACCTGGTATCATCTCCATATTCATCATCACAAAACCTTGGTCTTCACTTGGTACGAAACCTGTTTTGAAATTTTTATTAATGAAAAACAAGCCCAATCCTGCTACTAAAAATAGTATAAGTGTAACCCATTTTCGTCTTAATAAAAAGGTAAATGCTTTACCATATCGTTTGGTAGTTGCCTCAAAACCAATATTAAATCTATGGAAAAATTTCCCCATTACGGATTTTTCTTCATAGGCTTTATCGCCGTGAGGTTTTAGGAATAAAGCACAAAGCACAGGACTGAGCGTAAGGGCATTAACTGCCGAAATAACAATCGCTACGATGAGCGTAACCCCAAACTGCTTATAAAACACCCCAGTAGTACCACCAATAAAGGTAACAGGGATAAACACCGCCGCCATCACCAGCGTAACGGAAATAATAGCCCCAGTAATCTCGTGCATTGCATCTATCGTGGCTGTTTTCCCACTGAATTTGCTATTACCCTCCATTTTGGCATGTACGGCTTCTACCACAATGATGGCATCATCTACCACGATACCAATTGCCAATACCAAGGCGAAAAGCGTCAATAAATTAATGGAATAGCCTAATACATAAAGGAAGAAAAACGAACCTATAATAGACACTGGCACCGCAATAGCAGGAATAAGCGTAGAACGGAAATCTTGCAGGAAGATATAAACCACCAAAAATACCAAAAGAAACGCCTCAAATAAAGTAGTAGTAACCTTTGAAATAGAGGCATCTAGGAACTCATTGGTATCCATATTGATGGTATATTCTATCCCTTCTGGTAGGCTTTTATCTAGTTCTTTTAGATAGGCTTTTATCCCATTGATGATGTCTCGTGAGTTGGTTCCTGGGGTTTGGGAAATCCCCATCGCTACTGATGGTCTGCCGTTAGTTTTCGCACCGCCAGTATAGCTCAATGCTCCCAGCTCTATTGTTGCCACATCTTTCAAGCGAAGCACTTGCCCCCCTTCTAATGCTTTGATGACAATATTTTCGTACTCGGTTTCTTCATTGTATTTACCTTTATATCGGATAACATATTCATACGAACTACCACTATTTTGCCCCAATGAACCAGCGGCTGCCTCTCGGCTTTGTGCTGTAATAGCGGCTGTAACCTCGGTAGGATTGAGTTTGTAGGCTGCCAATTTTTGTGGGTCTAGCCAAATACGCATAGAATAATCTTTACCTCCAAAAGCACTGGCATCTCCTACCCCTGAAATCCTTTTAATAGCAGGTATCACGGTGATATTCATATAATTTTGAATGAAAATATCATCTATCTCATCTTTTGTAGAATAGAATGATATAAACATCAGATTACCAGAGTTTTGCTTTTGGGTGGTAACACCTGCTTGGGTTACCTCACTTGGTAAGACGGCACTTGCACGAGCCACGCGGTTCTGTACATTCACGGTAGCAATATCTGGGTCTGTCCCTTGTTTGAAATAAACATTGATACTCGCTGCTCCGTTATTTGTAGCCGTAGAAGAG
>JAUNHO010000108.1:0-1797 GCA_030523905.1 Bergeyella zoohelcum | reverse complement strand
TTGTTCTTCCAATGGGATAATTACAGATTTCATCACGGTTTCCGCATTAGCACCTGTATAGTTTGCCGATACACTCACCGTAACTGGTGCAATATCAGGATATTGCGTAATAGGAAGAGAATACAAGCCCAGCACACCGAGAATCACTATCATAATAGAGATTACGGTAGAAAGCACGGGGCGATTGATGAAAGTCTTTATCATATTAGAAAACTGGTTTTATAGATTGTACTAAACTATCAAACTTCACTTTTTTAGGAGCAATCTTCGTACCTGTTCTCAGTCCATTAAGCCCTGAAACTACGATGACATCGCCCTTTTTAAGCCCATCTTTTACTACAATCATATTATTAAATCTATCCTCTACTTGTATAGTAGTACTCACCACGGAGTCTGCCTGTACCTTGAAGACATTGACCATTCCCTGTTGTTCCGCTGCTCCTACTTCTGGGATTATAGTAGCATTTTCATAATTTTTAGGTAAAATAATTGTACCACTATTACCATTACTCAACAATCCTTGCGGATTTGGAAATTCCACACGAAACTGCACCGTACCTGTGTTAGGGTCTATTTGCCCCGTTACGGTTTCTATTTTTCCTTTTTCTGAATAGATGGTTCCGTTCGCCAATTTCAGTTCTACCATCGGTAGGTTTTTAATCTTTTCAGGAACGGTAGCCCCATAGGCTTCTTTCAAGAAATCAAAATAATCTTTTTCGTTAAGAGAAAAATAAGCATAAACGCTCTTGGTATCCGAGATGGTCGTAAGCGGTGTGCTATCGGTAGCACTTACCAAAGTCCCTACCTTGAAAGGCAATCTGCCCACAACACCACTGATAGGAGTACGAACGATGGAATAATCTATATTCGCCACCACGCTTTTATAGTTGGCCTGCGACTGCTGATGAGACGCTTGGGCTTGTTTCAGCTGGGCTTGGGCTTGTAGTAGATTGGCATTTGCGGTTTCTAGTTGCACTTTACTGATGATGTTTTTCGCTACCAAAGGTTTCAATTTATTCACCTCTATCTGTGCTGCATTTACGGCTGCTTGTGCCGCAGAGATAGTCGCTTGTGATGCTGCCATACCTGCCTTTGCGGCATCGGCATTCTCGTTGAGCATATTGGTTTCTATACGGAAAAGCGGTTGCCCTTTGGTTACAAACTGCCCTTCATCTACTAAAACTTGGGTGATATAACCCTGGATTTTCGCTCTTACATCATTGTTGATTTTTCCCTCTATACTTGCAGGATATTCGGTATGTCCCACCACATTTTGGCTCATTACTTCCACTACCGAATATGGTTTTACGGCTGTATTTTGGGGAGTTTGCTCTTTGCTACACGCCACTACTGCAAGTGCCGACATAGCGAATAAAATACTTTGTTTCATATAATGAATTGTTAAATTTTTTAGATATTTTCTAGTGCTTCTTTCATATTTTTCACATTCAGTGATGTGATTTCCTTGTATTTTGTATAGCGTGGAATTTCCTTTCCGTGGAAGGCTTCCAATCTATCCATTATGCTCATTTCTTTTTCTAACTTATTGATAATCTGCCTCATTCTTATCTGCCTGAAATTATCATTGATGGTAAAATAGCGTTTTCGCTCATCTATTTTTCTGTTTTCTATTATCAACTCTTGTTTCAGTAGAAATTTCAAACTTTGGGATATTGCCCCTTTGCTTACGCTAAAAATTTCAATAAGTTCATCAAATGTAAAGCCCTGTTTTTCAAAGTCAAAAGTAAGATATGCGTATATCTTTGCCGAAAGTGGCGTGTAGCAAAGAGCAAACTC
>JAUNHO010000107.1 GCA_030523905.1 Bergeyella zoohelcum | reverse complement strand
AGTTGTACAAATGTCTGCGAGTTTATGCAAGACTCAAAAAAATTGCCCCAGAGGTAGATTCTCTCAATATTGGTGGCGGTTTTCCTATCAAAACTTCATTGAATTTTGATTATGATTATCAATATATGATTGATGAAATCGTTTCGCAAATCAAAAAATTCTGTGAAGAAGAAGGCGTAGAAGAGCCTAATATTTATACCGAATTTGGAAGTTTCACGGTGGGAGAAAGCGGTGCGAATCTTTATAAAATCATTTCCCAAAAACGCCAAAATGATAGAGAAAAATGGAATATGATAGACTCGTCTTTTATGACGACTTTGCCTGATACTTGGGCGATTTCAAGGCATTTTATTATGCTACCTCTCAACCGATGGGAAGACACCTATGAGCGTGTATTCTTGGGCGGATTGACCTGTGATTCAGATGATTACTATAATTCCGAGCAGCATACCAATGCCATCTATCTCCCTACTTTCAGTGATACCAAACCGCTGTATATTGGGTTTTTCCATACGGGGGCGTACCAAGAAACCATCAGCGGATACGGAGGGGTTCATCATTGTCTATTGCCACAGCCAAAACATATTTTGATAGACAAGGACGAGGACGGAAATTTTGTTTATACTCTCTTCCGAGATGAGCAAAAACCAGAAGATGTACTGAAATTATTAGGATATTAAACCCAAAAAAGTCAATGATTTTCATTGGCTTTTTTTATGTATTGTCACGAAAGTTTTGGAAATAAGGAAATAATATTTATTTTTGTTAGTCTAATCTAATAATTTTCTGTTTTGAATAACAATAACTCTAATAAAGCGTGGCGAAGAGAGCCGAGTTCGGTCTCATTATCAGAGTCTTTTTCATCGGTGAATATCCCTAAAAATGCTAGTTTTTGGCG
Source organism: Bergeyella zoohelcum (assembly GCA_030523905.1). Lineage (GTDB taxonomy): Bacteria > Bacteroidota > Bacteroidia > Flavobacteriales > Weeksellaceae > JAUNHO01. The sequence continues at coordinate 4,036 of JAUNHO010000107.1, read as the reverse complement.
AAAGTTTTTTGCATTCGTAGGACCTGGCTTGATGATTGCTGTGGGCTATATGGACCCTGGTAACTGGGCTACGGATATTTCTGGCGGGGCTCAGTTTGGCTATACATTACTTTCCGTGATATTGGTTTCCAATTTTTTTGCAATGATTTTGCAGTATTTGGCATTGAAACTCGGCATCGTGGCGGAGCGAGATTTGGCACAGGCGTGTAGAGACCATTTTTCTCCATCGGTCAATTTTGTGCTTTGGCTTTTTTGTGAGATAGCAATTGCAGCGATGGATTTGGCGGAGGTTTTAGGAACGGCGATAGCGATTAATTTGCTCTTTGGCATTCCCCTCACTTGGGGCGTACTGATTACCATTGCCGATGTTTTCGTAATACTACTTTTACAGGCGAGAGGCTTCCGATGGCTAGAGAGTTTTGTGGGAGGGCTTATTGCCATTATTCTGATGTGTTTTCTTTATGAAATACTCATTTCAAAACCAGAAATTGCCCCAATATTACAGGGATTAGTTCCGAAAAAAGAGATAGTGGCGAATCCGTCAATGCTGTACATTGCGATAGGGATTTTAGGGGCTACGGTGATGCCACATAACCTTTATTTGCATAGTAGTATTGTGCAAACTCGGAACTATGAACGGACGAACGAAGGTAAAAAAGAGGCCATAAAATTTGCCACGATTGATAGCACACTTTCTTTATTGGTGGCGTTTTTCATCAATGCGGCGATTCTCATTGTGGCGGCGAGTACCTTTCATACTTCTGGGAATACATCGGTGGCGGATATTTATGATGCCCATAAAATGCTAGAACCTCTTTTAGGAACGAGTCTTGCGGCGGTGGCGTTTGCGGTGGCTTTGTTGGCTTCGGGGCAAAATTCCACGCTTACGGGGACATTGGCTGGGCAGATTGTAATGGAAGGCTTTCTTAATATCAGGCTAAAACCTTGGCTCAGAAGACTGATTACGAGACTAATAGCCGTAGTACCAGCGTTTTTTGTTACGCTTTTTTATGGTGAGCAAGGCAGTGCTGATTTATTGGTTTTGAGCCAAATTATTTTGTCTATGCAACTGGGATTTGCCGTAATTCCGCTTGTGATTTTTACCAATAGCCAACCGAAAATGGGCGAATTTGCCAATAATACCTTGTTGAAAATTGCCGTTTGGGTCATCGCTATTGTAATCGTCTTGCTCAATCTTTATTTATTATACGCCGAGATTTTTTAGAATGAAAAAAGAGTAAGTGAAAGATGATTTAATGTCAATTATATTTTTGGAAAATTAAATGGTTTAGATAGATTTATTCTGAAAATCTTATTTTTGCAAAATAATTGAACGCGAAAGAAGAATTTTAAGGTTGCTAAACTTTGAAAATCTGATATTATAAAACATAAATAAAAACCTAATGGGTAGAAAAAATAAAAATCTCATTCTTGAAAATATAAAACTCATTTCCGCTGGGGCAAAAGGCGTGGCGATAGGCAAAACCGAGGAGGGTAAAACCATTTTGGTCTCTGGGGCAGTACCTGGTGACATCGTGAATGCCCGAGTGAAAAAGGCAAAATCCAAATACTACGAAGCCGAAATGATAGAACTTTTGGAGCCATCTCCCTATCGTGTGGAGGCGGAATGTACCCATTTTGGTGTGTGTGGAGGTTGCAAGTGGCAGAGTCTATCGTATGAAAAACAATTGGAGTTTAAGCAAGATGAGGTGCTGAACAATATCCGAAGAATAGGCGGTATAGAGGAGTTTGAAACCCTACCGATTCTCGGTTCGGAGGAGCAGTATTTTTATAGAAATAAGATGGAGTTTTCTTTTTCAGATGCTCGTTGGCTCACGGCTGATGAAATTAGCTCTGCTGATAGTATCAATGATAAAAACGCCCTTGGATTCCATATTCCTGGGATGTGGAGCAAGATTTTAGACCTAAAAGAATGCTATTTGCAGGAAAATCCGTCTAATGAGATTCGCCTTGCCGTGAAACAATATGCCGATGAAAAAGGTTTGTCTTTTTTTGATGTGAAAAACCAAGAGGGTTTTCTCCGTACGATGATGCTTCGCCAAAACTCAAAAGGGGAGTGGATGCTATTATTCCAGCTTTATCGTGAGGAAAAGGAAAATAGAGAGCAGTTGTTTGATTTCGTTTTAGGAAAATTCCCTCAAATCAAAACTTTGGTCTATGCCATCAATCCTAAAAATAATGATTCTATCTACGATTTGGATATTCAAATCTACTTCGGAGAAGGGTTTTTAATGGAAGAAATGGACGGATTGAAATTCAAAATCGGACCGAAATCTTTCTTTCAAACCAACTATAAACAAGCCCTTGAACTTTATAGGAAAACATTAGAATTTGCCGATTTGAAGGGCGATGAGGTAGTCTATGACCTCTACACAGGTACGGGGACAATAGCCCAATATGTAGCCAGAAATGTCAAGCAAGTGATAGGCATAGAGTCTGTACAAGAGGCGATAGATGCCGCTACGGAACACGCTAAACTCAATGGTTTGGAGAATGCTTCGTTCTATTGTGGCGATATGAAGGAGGTCTTTACCGAAGAATTTTTGGCGAATCACCCCAAGGCAGATGTCCTGATAACCGATCCACCACGCGATGGAATGCACCAAAAAGTAGTGGAGCAAATCCTGAAACTTTCACCCAAAAGAATCGTCTATGTGAGTTGTAACTCGGCGACCCAAGCAAGGGATTTAGCATTGATGAAAGAGCAATATAAAGTGCTGAAAATCTTACCAGTGGATATGTTTCCGCAGACACATCATGTGGAAAATATCGCTTTATTGGAATTGAGATAATCGTATAAAAATTTCAATAAATGAAGTATTTTATTTACATATTCATACTACTTGGGCTTATTTCTTGTAATTCTGATGATGATATTTGCGAAACAGGAGAGGCTACGCCGCGTTTGAAGGTAATGTTCAAAAAAGATAATAAAATCACCCAGTTGGCTTATCTTTCCGTAGGTGTGGATTATGGCGATGGGGTGAAGACTATTTCTACCTCGCAAAATATTGATTCTCTGCTTATTCCATTACGGGTGGATAGCAATACTTTTACCGATATTTACTTCAAAACTTCGGATACGGCAAAGGCTCAATCTAAAATCAGACTGAATTACACCACAGAGTCGCTCTATGTTTCCCCTGCTTGTGGGTTCAAGAAGTATTACAAAAATCTAAATCCTGTGGTGGAAACGCCTAATCCTGTAACAAGTGTAGAACTTATACAAAATGAAATAACGAATGAAACGAACGCTCATTTATACCTTGTTTTTTAGCCTTTTGGGTGCTTTTTCTTTGGCTCAAAAAACAGATTCTCTTTCGGTAGAAAAACCAAAATATCAGCCTAATTTTATGCTTGGGATAGATGTGCTAAATGCTGGTACGAGTGCATTTTCGGAAAGGAAACTCTTGCAGGGGTTCATCTCATCAAGGATAAAAAAAGATTGGCACGGCATAGCAGAACTGGGCTATGATGATAATATTTACCAAAAAAATGGTTATGATGCCTCTGTGAAAGGTTTTTTCTTAAAATTAGGTGGTTTTTATATGATGATGAAAGATGCTGAAAACAAGTTGAATGGCTTTTATGGTGGGGCAAAATTTGGGGCATCTCTGTATGAGCAAAACTATGCCAAAGTACCAGTGCGAGGCATACAAGGCACGGATTCTTATCTGAGTTTTCAGCCGAGCAATCAGTTTTCCTTTTGGGTAGAAACACAGGTGGGCGGTAGGGTTCAGCTGTTTGAAAGTCCGTTTTATATAGATGTGAATGTGCAACCTCGCTATTTGCTGTATAGCACGAAACAAGAGGAAATGAAACCGATGATAGCAGCAGGTTTTGGGCGTTCTTCGGCGAAGTTCAATATGGGCTTTTCTTGGAATTTGGCGTATCAATTTTAGAGCTGATTTGAAATCTATTTCGTTCTAAACTGCTAAAAATCATATTCCATATTTATTGATATTTTACTAAATTGCAAACTCAAATTTTAGTCTTATGAAACTTTATTTTAATA
>JAUNHO010000106.1 GCA_030523905.1 Bergeyella zoohelcum | reverse complement strand
AACTCGTGAGTTGATTACTACTACAACCCAAACTCGTTAATGCCGTATTCTTACTCACATCTAAACTCGTCAATTGATTATTATAACAATACAACTCTGTAATATTTACAAACGCCTCTATCCCTGTAAGGTCTTTAATCTGCTTATAAGATACATCTATCTTACCTTTATACGCTCTCGCTTCACCATAAGAAATTGCTCTATCCTTATTGGTATCAATACTGGTATTAAACAGCAATTCTTTCTTGAAATTAGTATCAGGTATATATACTCTATCCGTGTCATTCTGTGCATAGGCTGTAGCCGCTGCCACAATGCCTAAAATTGTAAAAAATTGTTTCATTTGTTTCTAAAATTTTTGTTATTTTTCTTCTATTTTTTTAGTGTCTATATTTTTATGTAAATTACCCTTGCTGGTTATCATTTTAGGATAAACAAATAACATAACCACTAATAAAAGCATTCCTAATATCTCGTTGCTGATATTTACTGATATATTACAATCTCCCAAACTAAATATGTAGCATAGCCACACCATAGATATGATTACTGAAACTATATGTATAATCTTCGGAGTAGAAATATTAGATTTTCCTAAAAACTTACAATCATCTTTGGTTTCTTTAGCAAAAACACCAAAAACTTTCTTCTCTCCAAAACACTCCATCTCTAGGTTTATAATCAGTCTTAGCCAATTATCTGCCCAGTATCTATGCCCCCTACAAGACCAATACCAGCTTACTGAAACGAACAAACCAATAAAAGCAAGTAATGTTTGGGTACTCTCATTTAGAACTCTTTCCCCCGTCAAGGCTACTAGCAAAGCACCATTTGCGATATAGTAGAAATTCATCCAAGTGCTATAGTCTTTTCGTAAATTTTCTCTTGCTTGTATGGCTATTTTATAGGCTTCTAATTTTGTTTCAGATAATCTATAAGGGTTCATATCAGATGTATCTTGCTCAATATTATTTTCCATACTTTTTTATATTTATCCCTACTCTATTGGTTAGGCTTTTCGGGTTCTGCCTTTATAATATCAAACCCATTCTTCGGACAATGTTTTTGATGGTGTTTTCCTGCTTTTTACTGGTAATTATCAGCGTTTTGCTCATTCGGAGGTGCTTTTTACTCATAATTATGTGCTAAACGCTCATATTTTTCTGCTTTCTGCTGATAATTATCAGCATTTTGCTCATTTGGAGGTGCTTTTCGCTCATATTTATGTGCTAAATGCTCATATTTTTCTGCTTTTTTATCTAACGCTTTCAGAATTTAGTAGTCCGAAAGCGTTAATACCTCCTCCTTGGGCTAGTTCGCCTCCTTATCAGCCTTGGTTTTCTTTGTTTTTGCAAAAAATTGTTTCAGTTCGCTATATTTCTGCTCGTATCCTACGGAGTTAGACCCCGCTCGGTAGGTGGTGTAGGCATAGTCGGAAAGGCTGTCTTGGTAGTTGTCATAATCGTGCAAGATTTTAGAGTTATTGACCTTCGTTGCCAAGTTTTGCAGACGATTGTAGAAACCTTCCAGCGTGGTTCTGCTGTTAAAATCCTTCTGAAACTCCGCCCAATCCACATCTGGAACGCGTAATTCTGGCTGTGCGGTGGCAAAATCATTCACCTTGTTGATGAACAATTTGTTCTGCTCATTCACGCGTCCGTATCGGTGTCGGTCTTCGGCGGTGAGATTCACATTCAGTCCGTTCATTGCGGTCTCCAAAGTCGTTAGTGCTTGGTTAATCGCCGTAATCTGCTCGGCGGTCAGGTGGCTGTTGTTGAGATTGTTGATGCTCATAATATTTAGAATTAAAAATTAGATTCAAGGCACAAAAAAAGCGAAGCCATCACCCCATACAGGGCGACAACTTCGCGTATATTTTCAGTTGTTTAAGGTTATGATAGATAGATAGATAGATTAAACTTTTCTATCAATCTTGCAAATCTTTTTGTATGATTTTTATCAGTTAGCATTATCTTATTCTATTCTTTTATATTGAAATCTATTGCATTTTACTTTTGTCTTGAAACAAAAGTAACAAAAATTCAAGGCTTGGAAACTTTGGCTAAAAATTTTTTATTTTTCTAAAAGCCTTAGAACTTGCTTCGCCTATCGGCTTCACTTCAAACAATAAGGCTTTTTTAACGAAAAATTTCAAAATTTTCTTAACGCCTCCGTTTCCTATGCCGTTTCCCAATTGCTAAAAAAATTAAACAATATCTCTATCTATAATACTAGGCAAAAGTAAAGATTATTTTGAAATAAGCCAAGAGAAAAAAATATCTATTTCTCTCTTATCTATCGGTTTCCAAAGGCTCGGTCAGTTGCCCCTCCCATTTAGACACCGCCGAGGTCGCAAGGGCGTTCCCTAGGGCATTGGTCATACTTCTACCCATATCGCAGAAATGGTCTATTGGTAAAATCAGAGCGATGCCCTCTGGCGGTATCCCAAACATAGAGCAAGTCGCCACTATAATCACCAGACTCGCACGCGGTACACCAGCAATCCCCTTGGAGGTGAGCATCAGTACCAATAGCATTATAATCTGGTCGCCTATGCTCATATCAATCCCATAAATCTGTGCAATGAAGATGGAGGCAAAGGTCATATACATCATACTTCCATCAAGATTAAAGGAATAGCCCAGTGGCAAAATAAAGGAGACTATTCTATTATTACACCCAAATTTTTCTAGTTCTTCTACCAGTTTTGGGAACACCGCCTCGGAACTCGTAGTAGAGAATGCTATCAGTAGAGGCTCTTTGATGCGTTTTAGTAAATCAAACAATCGGTTGCCCAGAACCATATAGCCTACGCCCAAAAGTACCACCCAAAGCACCAGCAATGCCAGTAGGAAATCCCTAAGATACACGGCATAAACAAGGAAAATATCAAAGCCCTTTGTGGCGACTATCGCTGCAATTGCCCCAAAAACGCCCAGCGGAGCCACCCACATTATATAGCCCACCATTTTGAGAATGGCGTGTGCCACGATGTCTAGGAACTTCACCACAGGTTTAGAATAATCTTCGCCCATACTCGCGAGGGCAATCCCAAACATAACGGAAAAGACCACGATTTGCAGGACTTCATTCGTTGCAAATGCCTCAAATAAAGACTTTGGCACCATATGATGCACAAAATTTTCTAGTGAAAAACCTTTTTGCGAAGTCGCCAAAATCTCCGATGCTGATGAGGTTTCAGACAAATCCAAATTCGTTGCCTTCCCAGGTTCTAGCCCATTGACCAGCACAAGACCTATAAGCAACGACACCAAAGAAGCCGTGATGAACCACAGCATCGCCTTGCCTCCTACCCTGCCAATCATACTCATATCGCTCATCTTGGCAATCCCCACCACCAAAGTAGAAAACACCAGCGGAGCGATAATCATCTGCACCAAACGGATAAAGAGCGTCCCCAGAAGTTTGATGTTTTTCGCAAAACTTTCTGCACTTTCAGGAGCTTGAAAATAAACGAATGCCCCCACGGCAATTCCTAAAAATAAAGCCACTACTATGGCGATAAATAGTTTATTTTGTCCTTTCATAAAGATATTTTTTCAGTACGAGGCACAAATATAAGATTTTTATTGGAAATGAAAATAAGTTATGCCCAATTAAAAACTCTAATTTGCTAACCAACTTTTTAATACTTACCTTTGCGAAATTAAATCAGTAAAATGTCAGAAATAATTCTCAATACCATTCCAGAGGCGTTGGAAGACCTTAAAAATGGAAAAATAATCATCGTAGTAGATGATGAAAACCGCGAAAACGAGGGCGATTTTCTCTCCGCAGCGGAACTCACTACCCCTGAAATCATTAACTTTATGACCATCTATGGGCGTGGGCTAATCTGCACCCCACTACCCGAAGAGCGTTGCGATGAACTAGGGCTAGATATAATGGTAAGCCGTAGTAGCGACCCCAAAGAAACCGCATTCACGGTATCCATAGACCTCCTCGGAGATGGCGTTTCCACAGGGATTTCCGCAAGTGATAGAGCCAAAACCATTCTTGCACTGATGAATGACAACACCAAACCCACCGACTTTATGCGTCCTGGGCATATCTTCCCACTTCGTGCCAAAAAAGGTGGCGTACTCAAAAGGGCTGGGCATACAGAGGCGGCCATAGATTTAACCACTTTGGCTGGGCTGAAAGGCGGTGGCGTAATCTGCGAAATAATGAATGAAGATGGCAGTATGGCAAGGCTTCCGCAGCTGATAGAACTGGCAAAAAAGCACGATTTGAAAATCGTTTCCATAGAGGATTTGATAGAATACCGACTGAAAAAAGGCGACCTCGTACAGAAGATAGAAGAACGCCCCATCACCACGCATTTTGGCGAGTTTGATTTCCACGCGTTCCAAGAAAAACACACCGAGCAGATTCATTTTGCAATCACGAAAGGCAACTGGCAACCCGATGAAGCCGTCCTCGTAAGGGTGCAAAGTTCCAGTGCTTATTTTGATGTTTTGGGAAGGCTTACCTCTGGTGAAAAACCTTTGCTGGAAAAAATCACGAACATCATCAATAATGAAGGGAAAGGTGCCGTGGTTTTCATCAATAATGTCTCTAATGCCGAGCATACGATGAGGAAATTACAGCAATTCCTGAACCAACAAGCAGGGCAACCCCTACCAGCTACCTCTGCCAACTACCTAGAATACGGCATCGGGACGCAGATTCTTAAACATTTGGGCATTAATAAATTCCGTATCATTACCCAAACCCCACAGCAAAAACCCATACTCTCTGGCTACGATGTGGAAGTGGCAGAAATGGTACAACTATAAACAAAAAATCGGTGCAAATGAGTACCGATTTTTTTTATTCATAATATTTTAGTATAATTTCCAATCAGGAAAGTATTAATTATCATATATTATTATTAAATCATTACAGGAAAACTACAAACATTAATGTTTTTTC
>JAUNHO010000105.1 GCA_030523905.1 Bergeyella zoohelcum | reverse complement strand
AATCTCTCATCTATGCAATTGAACTCTTTCTCTATCGGCGAATTTTGATTTTTATAAAAATGGGTACTTTCTATATTTTTTACAATTTTCGCCATATTTTTCACCACCTCCACTGGGTATTTCCCTACGGAAGTTTCCCCCGAAAGCATCACCGCATCTGCACCATCTAGTACAGAATTTGCCACATCATTCACCTCTGCTCTGGTAGGTGTTAGGCTGCTAATCATAGTCTCCATCATCTGTGTCGCAATGATGACAGGCTTGGAGTAATTTCTAGCTTTTTCCACCAACATTTTCTGTATTGCTGGGACTTCCTCCATTGGGACTTCTACCCCTAAGTCTCCCCTTGCAACCATCAGCCCATCACATTCCAAAAGGATTTCGTCTATATTTTTCACCCCTTCTGGCTTTTCTATTTTAGCAATAATTGGCGTTTTATACGCACCTTTTGGGTGGTTATCAATCAATTCCTTCAAATCCTTGATGTCTTGTGCGTGTCTCACAAAAGAAAGTGCTATCCAGTCTAGTTCTATGTCTAGCATAAAATTAGCATCTTCTATATCTTTTTCGGTAAGTGCAGGTAGAGAAACATTCGTATTCGGTAGATTAACGCCTTTTTTTGAACTCAAAGGACCACCTTGTATCGTAACCGCTTTTACGGTATCTTTTAGGTTCGTTTCTACTACTTCTAGCACCAGTTTTCCATCGTCTATTAAGATTTTTTCTCCCACTTTCACATCTTTCGGAAACTGGGTATAGGTCATATAGACGCGTTTAGAATCGCCCTCTATTTTTTCATTCGTAAAGGTAAGAATATCCCCAGGATTTAGGTAAGAGCCTTCCTTTACCACGCCTACACGGAGTTTCGGCCCTTGCAAATCCCCTAGAATCCCCACGGAAGTCCCCATCTCTTTATTCACTTGCCTTATGGTCTCCACATTGGTTCTTACCAAATCATAATCTGCGTGAGAAAAATTAATTCTGAAAATATCTACCCCTGCTTTTATCAGCTCTGCAATCGTTTCTCTGTTTGATGATGCAGGGCCTAATGTAGCTATTATTTTTGTTTTTTTCTGAAATTTATTCATAATATTGTATTAATTGATAGAGTTCTTCGTCTGAACTCAACTGAAAATTTTGTATAGAAAACGCCAAGTTTTCAAGCGACAAAATTAGTGAAAAATCATCAAATCCATCAGAAATTTTCAAGATAAAATCTACATCTTTATACTCTGGCAATAGATAATTCACCTCTTCCTCTTCTACAAACAACTCGCGTATTTGCTTTATCCTATTACTTTTTATAGATTTATTACTGATGAACAGATAGTTAGCCTTTGCTTCTTTGATATAAGCCTCAAAACAAGTATGATAATAATCATAATAAACACCTCGTTTTTCCATATCTTTCACACGCCTAAACTCGGTATTATTTATCTTATTGATATGAAAAAAAAACTCATAATCTGGCATACTTTGTATCAATCTCACCAAACCTACGGCAAGATTTTCTTCATCATCTTCCAGAATAAGTCTAATTTTTTTCAAGAATATTTTCTTTTTTATTCAATATATAGAAGGCTCTTTTGGCCGCTTTTTCTTCTGCTTTTTTCTTTGAATGTTCAGTGGCATTAGAAATTTTTTCATCATTAATTAAAACCACAGAACGGAATGAAAGCCATTTTGTTTCTTGACATTCTTCGGTTTGATAAGTTAAAATCAATTTTCGTTTTTGAGCCCACTCTAAAAGCAAACTTTTATAGCTAATGATTTGATTTTCAATAGTTTTTATTCTGTGTGGTGGCAAAAATCTTTCAAGAATAATTTCTCTGCAAGTTTCATAACCGAAATCTAAATAAATAGCCCCAACGAGAGCCTCAAAAAGATTACCAGAAATATTTTTACTCAAAGAAGATGATGCACTATCATAATTCTGAATGAATTGTTGCAATTCCAAATCGTCTCCCACTGCATTTAGGTTTTTTCTACTCACGATTTTAGATTTCATCTGCGTGAGATAGCCTTCCTTTGCATAAGGATATTGTCTAAATAAATAATAGGAAACAATAGCACCTAGAATAGCATCACCTAGAAACTCTGTCCGTTCGTAGTTGGTATGCTTTTGGGTAGCAGACCGCACAGAAAACGCCTCTTGATAGAGTTCTACTTTTCGGATTGGTCTTCCTATAATTTGGCTCAATCCATCATATAAACGCCGTTCCTTTTCAGATAAAGGTTGGCTTTTCTGTCTTTTAGCATTAAGGAATTTAGAAATATATTTCTTTAACTCCACAATGTTATGATAATTTAGATTTTCTTAAATAATACACAAGCATTATGCCCACCGAAACCAAATGTATTGCTCATTGCTACTTTAACCTCTTTTTTCACGGCTTTATTGAATGTGAAATCCATTTTAGAATCTATCTTTTCATCATCAGTAAAATGATTGATAGTAGGCGGAACGATACCGTGAACAATAGTATTAAGGGCTGCAATAGCCTCTATAACTCCCGCTGCACCAAGCAAATGACCAGTCATAGACTTAGTAGAGTTAATTTGGATATTATAAGTATGCTCGCCAAAAAGTTTAGCGATAGCCCCAGATTCTGCTATATCGCCTAGCGGTGTAGATGTACCGTGCATATTGATATGATCTACCTCATCGGAAGAAAGCCCTGCGTCTTCTAAGCAGTTTTTCATCACTAAATACGCTCCTAGCCCTTCTGGATGCGGTGCCGTCATATGATGAGCATCAGCACTCATACCTGCACCTTTTAGCTCGGCATAGATAGTAGCCCCACGCTTTACGGCGTGTTCGTATTCTTCCAAAATAATACAACCAGCACCTTCGCCCAAAACAAAACCATCTCTATCCTTATCAAAAGGCCTTGATGCAGTTGTAGGGTCATCGTTTCTTGTAGAAAGTGCCATCAGAGCGTTGAATCCTCCAACACCACTTGCTGTAACAGCCGCTTCTGAACCACCACAAACAATCACATCTGCTTTACCCAGCTGGATAAGCATTTTGGAGTCTATAATGGCATTCGTAGAAGATGCACAAGCTGAAACGGTAGTATAGTTTGGCCCGTTGAAACCATACTCAATGTAAATCATACCTGTGGTAATATCAGCAATCATTTTAGGAATAAAAAACGGATTATACCTTGGAATATCCGTATTTGCCCAGCCTAAAACCTCTGTTTCAAAAGTTTCTAAACCGCCAATACCAGACCCCCAGACTACGCCTACTCTGTTTTTATCCACATTATCTACTATAATGCCCGAATGCTCTACCGCCTCTCTAGCAGCTACTACGCCCATCTGCGTATTTCTATCCATTTTTTTAGCCTCTTTTTTATCAAAATGGGCTAATGGGTCAAACCCCTTTACCTCACAGGCAAACTGGGTTTTGAAGTTAGTGGCATTGAAAAGAGTAATAGGAGCAGCACCGCTCTTCCCTTCTACAAGGGCTTCCCAGTATTCCTTCGCATTATTACCAATAGGTGTGATTGCACCAAAACCTGTTACAACTACTCTTTTCAATTCCATAACCTTGTTTTTAATTTAATTTTGTAAAATAAATTATTTGTTTACTACTTCTTCTACATAAGTAATAGCGTGTCCCACAGTAGTGATTTTCTCTGCTTGATCATCTGGGATTTGAATATTGAATTCTTTTTCAAATTCCATAATCAATTCTACTGTATCCAAAGAATCTGCTCCTAAATCATTAGTGAAACTAGCTTCTACAGTTACTTCTGTTTCTTCAACGTCTAGCTTATCAGCGATGATAGCTTTTACTCTTGATGCGATGTCTGACATAGTTTTATTATTTAAAATTGTTATTTTCGATGGTGCAAATATAAAAAAATCTTTATTATTTTCAGTTTTTTTGTTTTTATTTTCTTCATTTATGCTAAAAAATTTATCTCACGCCCATAAAATAATCAAAATCAGATTAAAAATTATTACTTTTGCAGACCTATAATCATTTATTTGTATATGATGAATCAGTTTGATAATGACGATGACCTTTTCACAGGTAAAGACCATACGCCGCTAAGGGAAGATGCCTTTTCGCTTTCCCCTACGGAAAAAATAGCCAAAATAGAGCATCATTTTGCTGAAATAATGCACACTTTGGGACTGGATATGACGGACGACTCCCTGAAAGACTCCCCAAAACGCGTGGCAAAAATGTATGTGAATGAGATTTTCGGTGGGCTACTCCCTGAAAACAAACCAGGTATTTCTACTTTTAGTAATAAATACAAATACCGCCAGATGCTCGTGGAGAAAGACATTACGGTTTATTCGTTTTGTGAGCATCATTTTCTTCCTATTATAGGCAAGGCTCATTTGGCGTATATCTCTAATGGTGAGGTCATTGGGCTTTCAAAAATCAATAGAATAGTAGATTATTATTCCAAACGCCCACAGGTGCAGGAGCGTCTCACGATGCAGATTGTAGATGCGATGAAGGAGGCTCTAGGCACGGTAGATGTGGCGTGTATCATAGATGCAAAGCACCTTTGCGTGAATTGTAGAGGCATAAAAGACACAGCAAGCTCTACCATTACAGCGGAACTTAGTGGGATTTTCCGTACAAACCCTATTACAAGACAGGAGTTTCTGCATTATGTAGGAATGAATCTTTAAGTGGGAAAAAACTAAGGATTTATGTTGATTTAATTTTCATCAATTCTTTCAATATTTCTAATATCAATATTTAAAATGCAACTCAAAATATACAACTCTCTCTCAGGAGAAAAGGAAATTTTCAAACCGATTTTAGAAGGCAATGTAGGTATGTATGTTTGTGGCCCTACGGTGTATAGCAATGTCCATATGGGCAATGTGCGTACCTTTATGTCGTTTGATTTTATTTATCGCTCACTGATGCACTTGGGCTACAAGGTTCGCTATGTGAGAAACATTACCGATGCTGGGCACCTAACCGATGACGGCGATGTGAATAACGA
>JAUNHO010000104.1:3565-5003 GCA_030523905.1 Bergeyella zoohelcum | reverse complement strand
GCAGGATAATTTGGCACGGCAAAACCTTGTTTTTGAAGTTCTGCAATGGCCTCTTCCAACTGAGGAACAGACGCTGAAATATTAGGAAGTTTGATGATATTTGCCTCTGGTTTTGTGGCAAGTTCGCCCAATTCAGAAAGATAATCAGGGATTTGCTGTTCGGTAGATAAAACCTCTGGGAAATTTGCCAAGATTCTCCCCGAAAGTGAAATATCAGGCACTTCTATCTGAATATCAGCAGTTTTTGTAAATGCTTTTACGATGGGCAAAAAAGAATGTGTAGCAAGCATAGGTGCCTCATCGGTAAGGGTGTAATAAATTTTTGATACAGACATAATATTGTAATATTTTTTTAGTTTAATAATGCAATATACAAATTTACACAAAATTTTTGATAAAAGGGGAGGTGTGTGAAGAAAAATCTTTTGTAAATTGAGGAAAAAAATGCAGAGACCAGATTTTCCTAGGAAGTAAAATATCTTTACCTTTGCCAAAAATCAAGGTATGGTAGATATAGATTTACTAATAGACAAAACAATGGAAACGGCGATGGATAGAGCTATTTACTTTCTTGATACCGAGAAATCTTTTCGCCCTTTTTGCTTTCTCATTCAGAAAGATACTTGTCTTAGTTTGCTAATGCCTAATGATACCGAGTTTAGTTTTGATGAAAGCCTAATGGTGGATTATTTTAAGGATTTTGCAATGCAGAAACTAGATGAAAATACCGCCGAAGGATTTTGTGTAGTTTCCATTACAACTACCTTAATAAGGGGCGAGGAAACTCCCGCAATACTGATGTTATTCAAATTCCGAAATGATACTCTACCACTTGGCACACGAGTTTATTATTTCCCTTATTCTTTCCAAAATGGCAAACCTTTTGTGGATTTTCATTCCGTTTTTGCCAGCGAGGGTTAGGAAATTTTACTCCATTTATTTTTACCTTTATAGGCTTTGATGTAGTAGTTTTTGGTTTTCGTATGCTCCACTCGGTGTAGGGTAGGGTCTTGTATAATGATTTGATTTACAATGTCTTTTGCTACTTTTATCATCTCTTCATCTTCAACCAAATCCAGTCGTTTGAAATCTACCACGCCACTTTGCTGAGTACCGAGAATATCCCCAGGCCCACGAAGCAGCATATCCACTTCCGAGATTTTGAAACCATCATTGGTTTCGCACATTGTTTTGAGGCGTTTTCGTCCATCGCTTGAGAGTTTATCACTACTCATTAGTATACAAAAACTTTGCTCTGCCCCTCTACCAACACGCCCACGCAACTGATGAAGCTGCGACAAACCAAAACGCTCGGCACTTTCTATCACCATTACCGAGGCATTTGGTACATTTACGCCCACTTCTATTACGGTGGTGGCTACCATTATTTGTGCTTTTCCAGAGGCGAAATACTGCATCGCATCATCTTTATCGGCGG
>JAUNHO010000104.1:0-3555 GCA_030523905.1 Bergeyella zoohelcum | reverse complement strand
CATTATAATCTTTGAAATAGGTGGCAATGCTTTCCAGCCCTTCCATAAGGTTTTTGTAATCCAATTTTTCGCTTTCCTTGATGAGCGGATAAACGAAATAAACCTGCCTTCCCTTTACTATCTCTTCTTTACAGAATTGATAAACCGAACTCCTATCTTGCTCCCGTCTATGAGCTGTAATTATGGGTTTTCTCCCCTGTGGAAGTTCATCTATTACCGAGACTTCAAGGTCGCTATAAAAACTCATTGCCAAAGTACGAGGAATAGGCGTAGCAGTCATCACTAAAATATGCGGAGGGATTCTGTTTTTAGCCCAAAGTTTCGCCCTTTGTGCCACTCCAAAACGATGTTGTTCATCTATAATGGCTAGTCCTAAATTCTGAAATTGTACCACCTCTTCCAAAATGGCGTGAGTGCCTATCAGTATAGAGATTTCTCCGTTCAGAAGTCCTGCGTGAATGCTTTTTCGTTCGGCAGTTTTGGTAGAACCAGTGAGTAATTTTACCTTGATATTGGTGTCTTTCAGTAGGTCAGAAATTCCGTTGAAATGTTGTTGTGCCAAGATTTCCGTAGGAGCCATAAGGCAGGACTGAAAGCCGTTGTCCAAAGCCAAAAGCATAGAGAGAAGAGCCACCATTGTTTTACCAGACCCCACATCGCCTTGTAGCAATCGGTTCATTTGTATGGGGCGTTTCATATCGTTTCGTATTTCTTTCAGCACTCTTTTTTGGGCATTAGTCAGCTCAAAAGGGAGATGATTATTATAAAAATTATTGAAAAAATCGCCCACGATGGGTAGTGGATTTCCCACACTATTGGTTTGGTGATACTGTTTTTTAAGCCCATAACCGAGCTGGAAGAAAAAAGCTTCTTCAAATTTCAGTCGGCGGTCGGCCTGTTCAAAATGATTCAAATCTTTTGGATAATGAATATTGAGAAAAGCCTCCTGTCTCGGCATTAATTTTAAGGCATTGACGAGGTAATCAGGGAGATTTTCCTCCACGAGATGATGAAGTTCTGCACAGATGTTTTTCAGGGTGGTTTGGAAGAATTTTTGATTCAGTCCGCGTTTTGTTAGTTTTTCAGAACTAGGATAAATAGGGCGAAGGCGGTATTCCTTATCCTTTTTTTCCTCTAATTCTATCTCTGGGTGAGCCATAGAAAATTGCAGATTAAAGCGATTGATTTTCCCAAAAATATAGACCACTTTGTTCTGCGGAATCTGCTCTTTCAGCCAGTTGGTATATTGGAACCACACCAAATCCATCACGCCAGTTGCATCTCGGAATTTGGCAGTGAGGCGTTTCATTTTACCTGTCGTTATCTCTTTTAGGTCGTAGATTAGCCCTTTTAGTTGTAGTTCTATGTTTTCGTTTTCAGATAAATCTTTTATCTGGTAGACTTTACTTTTATCTAAATATCTGATGGGGTAAAAGTACAGAAAATCCTCCACAGAGCTGATGTCTAGCGTGTTTTTGATGAGTTTTGCACGCTCTGGCCCGATGGATTTTAGGTATTCTATGGAGGTTTCTATGGTCAATGGATTTTAGTCTTTTATTTTAGATTTGAATTTCTTTTCATATTGCTCCCATTCTTCCTTGGATTTTATTTTTTTATGCTCATCAGTAGCGAAAAAATGGAGCAGAGGCTCTATCTCTTTCGGAGAAAATGCACCTACGATATTGGTAATGAACCCTGCTTTTTCATCAAAGAAAATAGTGGTAGGATAGCCTGTGATATTGAGAAACTGGGTAAATTCGTGCATTGCATTTCTTCCAGAAATATTAGGTCTGTACTTAGGATTACCGAAGGTTTTTCCCATATAGTTGATGCTCTCATTTCCCTCTCCGTTGAATTTCACGGCATAATAATTTTCATTAATATATTTGGAGATTTCTGGATGTCCGAAGGTTTTATGCTCCATTATTTTGCAAGGCCCACACCAAGTGGCATAGACTTCTACGAGTATTTTTTTTGGGGTTTTCTTTTGTGCCTCTATGGCTTCGTTGAAACTCATCCATTGGACTTGAGCATTGATGAATGCGGAGATGAAAACGAGTATAAGTGATAGTTTTTTCATAAGTATAAAAAGATTTAATAAAGCAAATATACAAAAACCTCTGAAAAAATCAGAGGCTTTGATGAAATTTTTATGGATTACACTAGGATTATTTCACTCCGTGCATCATTTTGCTGATTTGTTTGCTTAATAGCAACAAAATAAATCCGCAAACGATTACAAATCCTGAAATATAGGTAAATACTTGTCCTGCTCCAAGTTCAACATATGCAGCAATAAAACCACCGATGAAGTTTGCCACTGATGAAGAAAGTAACCAAACCCCCATTAGTAGAGATGCCAATCTTACAGGTGCAAGTTTAGTAACCACCGATAAGCCCACTGGCGATAGGCAAAGTTCCCCAATAGTATGTACAAAATAAGTCATTACTAACCAAAACATACTTGCTTTTATAGTAGGGTCTTCTATATCTCCACCTCTTTCTGATACTGCACCAAGCATAAACCAAAAGCCAATGCCTAAAATAATCATTCCAAGTCCCATTTTTACTGGCGTGGAAAGTTTTTTACCGAGTGGAGATGTCCAAAACATTCCAAATAATGGTGCTAAACATACAATGAAAAACGGATTGATAGATTGAAACCAAGATGCAGGTACCACAAAATCACCTACCAAAGGAAGAACGATATTTCTATCAATAAATTTATCCGTATAAAGAGCAATAGACGAACCAGCTTGTTCAAATCCTGCCCAGAAGAAAACAGAGAATAGGAACAAGATAAATATTACAGAAATTCTGTTGCGTTCTACTACTTTATTTCCTTCGGAAACTTGCTCTGTAGTGATGTTTGCTGTAGGTTTTTTAGCTGGTGCTTTACCAATATCTCCCAAATATTTTTGAGCCAATAAATTGAAAAGTAATTGCCCAAGTAACATTCCAATAGCTGCTGCCAAGAAGCCATATTTATAACCATAGGTCATTATTTCCCCATTATTGTTTTTTACAGCAAAGAAATCTTCCGTAAGGAAACCTATTACAAGCGGTGCCAACAATGCCCCAAGGTTGATCCCCATATAGAAAATAGAGAAAGCGGAATCCCTGCGGTCATCTCCCTCCTTATAAAGCCCTCCAACTAGTGTAGAAATATTCGGTTTGAAGAAGCCATTACCAATAATGAGAAGGAATAAGCCTAGGTACATTCCCATATGGGTATTGATGGCAAATAAAACAAATTGCCCTAGCATCATTGTAATCCCTCCTATGGTGATGGATTTTCTTTGACCTAAATAATTATCTGCTAACCAACCACCGATGAGTGGTGTAAAGTAAACGAAACCAGTAAAGATTCCGTAGATGAGACTAGCGTCTTGTGAGTTAATAGCAAGACCGCCTTGTATCAATTCTTTTGTGAGATAATAGATGAGTATTGCTCTCATTCCGTAGTAGGAAAAACGCTCCCACATCTCTGTGAAAAACAAAAGGTAAAGCCCTTTTGGGTGTCCTTTTTTTTTGTACTGCTGTATCCATTTTTAT
>JAUNHO010000103.1 GCA_030523905.1 Bergeyella zoohelcum | reverse complement strand
TTTCTTGCTTCCACTAAATAGTGAAAGCCTCACTTTTTATATTTTCTGCTTTCGGTTAAATAGCGGAAGCCGAATTTTAATGAATTTGCTCCAAAATCTCCTTCACGATGGCTTCGGTGGCGTTGGGTTTGGCAAAAAACTTAATGTTTTGGCTCATTTCTTGTCGCAAAGTCTCATTCTCGCACAACTCCATTAAAGTCGGTAAAAAGAGGTCTTGCATTTCGCTATCTTTTACCATTCGGGCGGCGTTTTTCTCTACCAAAGTTAAGGCGTTTTTGGTCTGATGGTCTTCTGCCGCAAACGGAAATGGCACTAAAAGAACCGATTTGCCCACTACGGCAAGTTCGGAAATAGCAATCGCCCCTGCTCTGGAAACGATAATATCCGCCGCAGAATACGCCAGAGGCATATCGGAGATAAACTCGGAAACAAGCCCCCTGCCCCCCATTCCTAATTCTCCAGTATTTCCTTTGGGAAGGTTGTTTTTCCCTGTTTGCCAAATGAGTTGGTATTCATTTTTTATGATATTATCCAAATTGTTTTCCCACGCATCATTAAGCGTTTTAGAACCAAGCGAACCGCCCACGGAGAGAATTGTGAGTTGGCTTTCATCTAGACCGAGTTGGCGTTTGGCTTCTTTGGTATCTATCAAATTATTAACAATGTTTTGGCGAATAGGATTTCCCAAAAACCTGATTTTCTCTTGCGGAAAACCTGCCACATTGGGGTAAGCCGTAAAGATGGCTTTTGCCTTTCTGCTGAGGATTTTGTTGGTTACTCCTGCGTGGGCATTCTGCTCCTGAATGAAAATCGGAACGCCTAGACTCGCCGCTGTGTAAAGTGCTGGACCACTGGCAAAACCGCCTGTGCCAATCGCCAAATCGGGTTGAAATTCTTTGATGATTTTCTTGGCTTTCCTTAAACTTGAAAGGAGCTTGAAAGGGAGTTTCAGATTTGCCAAAAGATTGGAACGATTGAACCCTGCAATGTCCAAACCCTCGATTTTATAGCCAGATTGTGGTACTTTTTCCATCTCCATTTTGCCATTCGCGCCTATAAAAAGGATCTCGGCATTCGGGTAGTGTTTCTTTATTTCATCGGCAATCGCCACCGCTGGGAAAATATGCCCACCAGTGCCACCGCCACTCATTAATATTTTTAGTTTCTTATTCATTTTTTTCATTGATGATTTATGCAATATCATTCATTTCCTCTATACTCGGTTTTTGGCTATTTCCTTCTTCGTCACGGAGAGGCGTACCAGCACTTACATTCAGTACTATCCCTAGCTGAATATAAGTAACCCATAAGGCTGACCCCCCTAAACTAACCAACGGCAAGGGCTGACCTGTAACAGGCATTGCTCCGACTGCCACCAATACATTAGTAGCTAATTGTATAAATATCATCCACCCTATGGAAATCACTAATAACGCCCCAAATAGAGATGGTGTTTTATGGGCTATTGTTATGATTCTCATAAAAACAATGAAGTACATACATATTAAAGCCACACCACCTACCAAGCCCCATTCTTCTACTATAATGGCAAAAATAAAATCTGATGCCGACTGTGGAAGCCTACTTTTCAACGCACTTTTCCCTGCTCCTACCCCCATCATTCCTCCGTGTACTATGGCTAGTTTAGCGTGGGCAGACTGATAATCTCCCCTCAAAAACGCCTCATTGACATCATTGACTTTACTAGGCTCTTCTTTACCCAAAAACCTTTCCACACGCTTTTCCCAGGTATCTACACGATTCTTTGGTATCCAATCTGTGGTTTTCGCCACTATAATAAACACAGTAATCCCTATGAGCATTGTTAGGATAAAACCTCCTATGTATTTCAGCTTTAGTTGCCCCATTAGTAATACAAGTGTAGAAACCAATAGAATAATCGCCCCTGTGGAACCATTTTCAATAAAAACCAAACCAAAAACAACAGTTATCGGAAGAAAAACTTTCAATATAATTTCCCAAATCGTTTGCTCCTTCTCTACCATTGTTTTAGCCAAAAATCTACATAAATAAATCACCAAAACCAAATACGCCAATACAGATGGCTGAAAGGAAAAAACCTTAAGGTCTATCCAGCGTCCAGCACTAGTGCCATCAATGGTTTTCCCCTGTATAATTGCATATACCAGTGCTAAAATCATTAAAGGTAAAAGCCAACTGCTAATCTTCCCCACAACCCTAAAAGAAATGCCCCCTGAAAACATACGCATTATGCCTAGACCTACTACCATATAGACAAAATGCTTCCCAAGATGTCCGATAGCAGTACCATTCCCCACTATGTATTGTAGATTGGTACTAGCGGAATAAACAGCAAAAAGAGAAAATACCGAAATAATAATCACTAATATCCAAAGTATTTTATCTCCTCTAAATATCTCTATACTTTTTGTATTTTTCACCATTTTTTAACTCTGATTTTTCATTACTTCTTGCTTAAATTTCTCGCCTCGGTCTTCATAGTTTTTGAACAAATCAAAACTTGCACAGCAGGGAGAAAGCAGGACATTATCACCTTCTTCGGCGATGCTTTTGGCTATTTTTACGCATTCTTCCAAGTTGGAAGTATTGTAAATCAGCTCTTTTTTATCTTGGAAAAAACTAATAATCTTGTCATTATCCAATCCGAGGCAAACGATGGCTTTTACTTTTCGCTTCACCAAATCCTCTATCTCGGTGTAGTCGTTACCCTTATCCACACCACCCACAATCCAAATGGTAGGTGCCGTCATACTTTCCAATGCAAAATAAGTGGCATTGACATTCGTAGCCTTGGAATCATTGATGAATTTCACGCCGTCAATCTCTGCAAATTGCTCCAATCTATGCTCCACTGCCTTGAAAGTCATCAGCGAATTGCGAAGATTATCATTGTTGATATTCAATAATTTACCCACAACAGATGCCGCTAAACTATTCGCCACATTGTGTTTTCCTGCCAATGCCAATTCCTCTATTTTCATAGAAAATTCCTCCTGCAATTTCACAAAAATCTTGTCCTCTGTGGCATAAGCTCCCTCATCTGGTTTTTCATTCAAGGAGAAAGGCAATTTTTTCGCGTTGATTTTTAAGTTTTCAAGGAGATTTTGGCTCATTTCATCGTCTTTATTATAGATAAAAAAATTGTTATCATCTTGATTTTCAGCAATTCTGAATTTCGCCAACGCATATTCCTCGTAATTGTAATTATATTGGTCAAGATGGTCTGGCGAAAGGTTGAGCAGGAGCGAAATATACGGCTTGAAATTCTGAATATCGTCCAACTGGAAACTGCTAATTTCCAGCACGAAATAATCATAATTTTCTTCCGCCACTTGTAGAGCGAAACTCGTCCCGATATTGCCCCCAAGACCTACGCTAAGCCCTGCATTTTTCAGGATATGAAAAATGAGTGAGGTTGTGGTCGTCTTGCCGTTGCTCCCTGTAATGGCGATGATTTTGGCATCGGTAAATTCACTCGCGAACTCTATTTCGGAGGACAGACGAATGCCCTTTGCCTTTATTTTTGTGATAATATCCGCTTTTTTGGGAATTCCTGGGCTTTTGATGACCCAATCCGCCGAGAGAATCCGCTCCTCATCGTGGTTTTTCTCCTCAAATTCTATTTCATTATCTATCAAAAAATCCTTATACCCTTCCTTGATTTCTCCCTTGTCCGAAAGGAAGACTTCAAAACCTTTTTTCTTCGCCAAATAAGCAGCCCCACAGCCACTCTCACCACCACCTAATATTATAATTTTCATATTTTTGTTTATTTAATTATTGAAACGATTATTTCCGTTTTCATAGCCCTCGTAATAATAAGATTGCTCAATTCCTTTGAAGATTACTTCTCTATTTTCCACTTCGTGGGTTAAATTTTCTTGTAACAAAACCTTGAGTTCTAAATCATTTATTGGGCTTCGCTCCATTGCTTGTAGGTAAATATTTTTATCAACATTTTGCCAATTCACCACTTTTTTTAGGTTCTTTTTCAGCATTAAATCAAGCCAAATACGCATAGTGCGACCGTTGCCTTCCATAAAAGGGTGAGCAATATTCATTTCCACATATTTTGAAATAATTTGCTCAAAAGAATCCTCTGGCATTTTTTCTATTTTAGATAGAATTTCAGCAAGATACAAAGCCGAAGCAAACCTAAACCCACCTTTTGAAATGTTTAGCCCCCTTATTTTACCTGCAAAATCATACAAGCCACCAAAAAGATACTCGTGAATTTGTTGTAAGCCTTTGGTAGTGCCAACTTCTATCTTATTAATATCGCCACTTTCAAAAAGTTGAAAGGCTTTTTCTATGCTTTTTGCATCTATTTGCTTCATTCGCATTAATTTTATTAATCTTTAATAAATTCGCAATGATTTACTTTGCGGTTTATTATTTTGATAAGCGGAAAACCATTCTTCTGTTGCGGAAAAAAATTTTACCTCGCGGTGCATTCGTTTTCTCCTGCGGTGTGTCATTCTTCTGTTGCAGTGTATTAGTTTTGCTTCGCGGAGGGCTGTTTTCTTATTGCGGAGCATTGGTTAGAAGTGTTTTTTCGCTATACTTATAACATTCAGCAAAGATACAATATTTACTGGCTTTTTCTACACATTCCAAAACTCTCTATCAAGGCTTCGGTATTGTATGGCTTCGGCAATGTGATGAGATTTCACCTCGGGCGAGGCCTCCAAATCCGCTATGGTACGGGCTACTTTTAGGATTCTATCATAGGCACGGGCAGAGAGATTGAGTTTCTGCATTGCGGTTTTTATCAGCCCTTGGGAAGCCTCATCAAGGTCGCAGTATTTCTCTATTTCCTTTGGTCCCATCTGTGCATTATAGTTGATTTCGGAATCCTTATAGCGTTCGGTTTGTATCTCCCTTGCTTGTTGCACCCTTTCACGAATGGTAAGGCTATTTTCTCCTTTTCTCTTGTCTGAAAGTTGCTCAAATTCCACTTTTTGCACCTCTATATGAATATCAATTCTATCCAAAAGTGGCC
>JAUNHO010000102.1 GCA_030523905.1 Bergeyella zoohelcum | reverse complement strand
GCTCCTGATAATGCAGAAACCAAAAATCCGAATATAATAAGGAATGATTTATCCCTAAAATATTTGGAGAAAAATAATAAAAATAGCATCATAAATAGACTTCCACTAATAGCAAACATACTAATAAGGCTATTTTGTAGAAAATCTGCTAAAATAATATCTTGCGAGAAAAAGATATAAAAAGCAACACTTAAACTCGCAACCGAACTAATGCCCAAAACGGAAGGTCCTGCCAATGGATTTTGGAAATATTCTTGTAAAATAAAACCAGAAGTCGGGACGGAAATCCCTGCTAAAATCATCGCCAGAACACGATTGATTCTTAGTTTTGCGATGTCTGAATGCACCGTTTCTGATGAAAAATCCGCCCAATTGAGGTCTAAAAAACCTGTGTTCAGATTGATGACTATGGATATAAAAATCAATAGTAATATATTGATACACAGGTTTTTGAATGAAAAATTCATCGCCTTTATTTTAGCGAGTTGATTTTATTTTCCAGCTCTTCTTTGCTCACCATTCCTACGATTTCTTCCACTTTATCACCTTTTCTCAAAATGGTAAATGGAATAGAATTGCCGTCCCAAGTTTTGAAATTTTGAGCAAAAAAATCATCATTAAGGGTATTAATATCCAATAAAATAATATGGTCTGAAATTTTGTATTCATTACCGAAGGCTTTCACTTTTGTGTTCCACTCTTTTGGTTCATCAAAATTAACAAAGGTAAATTTCACTGGTTGCCCCTCTAATTCTGTTATTTTCTCACGAAAATGCGGAATTTCCCTTACGCAAGGCCCACACCAAGTCGCGAAAAAATTGGTTACATAGAGCGTATCATTTTTTTTATTGACCAATTCCGAAACCTGATTTAGAGAATAGATTGGTAGATTTTTCTCTACTTTTTTCTCCGTGTTATTTACTGATAATGTGTCTTTTACATCAGTTGTTTCGTTTGTGTTTTCTTTTTTACAAGCCGATAAAGTGGCTAAAATAATTAATGTTGCTAAAACTCGTTTCATAAAATTTTTATATTTTTGTCTTCTGATTATGGAACAAAATCTTTCAAGGCAAAAAAGCCCCGATTTTCATCGGCTAAAAATAATAAAAAAACAGAAACTGACCAAAAATATATTTTCTTTGGGTTTGGAGATACCTGTGGAATTGCAGTCGGTATTTCAGTTTCAGGCTGGGCAATATGTAAGTGTAAAGTATAGACATTCAGATGGTTATGTAGTGAATGATTATTCTATTACTACCGCTCCTTACGAAGAAAAAATAGAGTTAGCAATCAAAATAAATGATGAAAACAGCAGTACAAATAGCCTTTTCAATGAGTATCAAATAGGTGATGAATTGGAGGTGAGTAAGCCGAAAGGGCGTTTTACTTTGGTAACGAAACCGCACGAATTTCGCACCATTGTAGGTTTTGCTACAGGGATTGGGATTACGCCTATTTTCAGTCATTTCAAAAATATTTTACATACCGAGCCTCGTACCAGATTATTTTTGTTTTATGGTAATAAAAGCGAGGAAAATGTAGCTTTTAAGCAGGAATTAGATGCTTTGGTGAGCGAGTTTTCAGACCGATTGGAAGTCTATTATTTTTATTCTACACAGAAAATAGGAAACGGATTTTTTGAGGGAAGATTAGATGAAAAAAAGGTGGAACTCATTATCAATCAGGTACTTCATTTAGATGATACCGATGAAGAATCTACCATTTGGGACGCAGTAGATGAAGTGCTGATTTGTGGGGTGGGAGAGATGATAAAATCCGTTGCCAATGCGTGTTATAATAATGGAATCCCAAAACGAAATATTCATTTTGAGTTATTTGAAGCCTATAATGAGGATATTTTCCCAGTAGAAGTCAATTTTCCTTTGGTGGAGCATATAGAAGTGGAATTTAGGCATAATGGAACGGACTATAAAACCACACTAGAAAACAATAAAAATAAGCTTCTGCAAAGTCTTTCTATTCAAGGGTTTTCTGTGCCATTTTCTTGTAAATCAGGGATATGCGGAAGCTGTGAATGTCGTCTGGAAGAGGGCGAAGTAGAACTTTTGGAGAATGAATATCTTACCGAAAAAGAAGAAGAAAAAGGCAATATTTTGGCGTGTATGTCTTATGCTAAAACTAATAAAGTAAAACTAAATTTTGACGATTTTTGAGATTAATACGAAACATATTTAGATTAATTTTTCACTTCGTGGAACTCTCGGTTTTACTGATGATTATCGCGAATATATGGGTTTTTACGCTCACCAATGGGCGTACTTATACTCGGGTTTCAAAGGTGCCACCGCGTGAAACTGCCCTTGTTCTCGGTACTTCACCCAAAACGATGGAGGGAAATGCCAATCCTTATTTTATTTCTAGAATGGAAGCCACGGCTTTACTTTATCATTATGGAAAAGTGAAAAAAATTATTGTAAGTGGCGAGAAAAGCAAAGGATACGATGAGCCTACCGCAATGAAAAATTATTTGGTCTATCAGGAGGGAGTACCAGAGGAGATTATCATTACCGATTTTAAGGGCTTTAAGACCCAAAAAAGCATCAAACGATCTAAGGAAATTTATCAGCAAAATAATGTGATTATCGTATCGCAGGGCTATCATAATCTTCGGGCTTTGTTTTTTGCAAGAAACCAAAATATGAACGCTTTAGGTTTTGATGCACAAGATGTTACAAAGCCAGAAAATTATTACCGTAACCAATCTCGCGAGTTTTTGGCTCGTGTTTTGGCGGTGTTTTATTATCTCTTTGGTGTGGAATAATTTCGCTGGAAATTTAGAAATCTCTTATCTTAAAATTTCTTATATTCCTAAAAATTTCCGAAATTTGTCGGCTGAATTGGTTTTCAAAAGTATAAAATGAAATCCAACTAAAAATTTAATTTTTTTTAAGAATGAAAATTTCAAATAATTGGTTAAAAGACTACATTAAAACAGAACTGAAAGCAGAAAAAATAGGCGAATACCTTACCGATATTGGCTTGGAGGTAGAGGGAATTGAGCCTTTTGAAAATATAAAAGGTGGGCTAGAAGGCATTGTTGTAGGGAAAGTTTTGACTTGCGAAAAGCACCCAAATGCCGATAAACTCAAAAAAACAACCGTAGATATTGGTGGGCAGATTTTGGAGATTGTTTGTGGTGCTCCTAATGTAGAAGCAGGGCAAGTGGTGCCTGTGGCAACGGTGGGAACGAAAATCTATACCAAAGATGGCGGATTTTTTGAGATAAAAGAAGCTAAAATCCGTGGCGAAAAATCGCAGGGAATGATTTGTGCCGAAGACGAGCTGGGGCTTAGCGATGACCACGGCGGAATAATGGTTTTAGATGAAGAGAAATTCGTAGTCGGTGAGCCATTTGCCAAGTATTTTGAGATTGTTCAAGATGAAGTTTTTGAGATAGGGCTTACCCCAAACCGCACCGATGCGATGTCTCATTATGGCGTTGCGAGAGACTTGAAGGCGTTTTTGGTTTCCAATGGTTTCAAGGTGGAATTTGAGAAAATCAATTCAGAAAAACTAAATACAGAAACGGAGACCGATTTCAAAATAGAAATAGAAAACAATGACCTTTGCCCTAGATATATAGGTGCCGTAATAGAAAATATAAAGGTGGAAGATTCTCCTAATTGGCTGAAAAACAGATTGAAAGCCATTGGTCTTGCACCTATCAATAATGTGGTGGATATTACCAATTATATTCTTCACGGCTTGGGGCAGCCACTTCACGCTTTTGATTATGACAAGATAAAAGGCAAAAAAATCAGAGTTGGGAATAGCCCCGAGGGAACTAAATTCACCACCTTAGACGGCGTAGAACGCACCCTAAATGGTACGGAAATAATGATAAAAGATGCCGAAAACACACCGCTTTGCATTGCAGGGGTTTTCGGAGGTTTGCATTCTGGCGTATCTGCCGAAACCAAAACCATTGTTTTAGAAAGTGCTTATTTCAATCCAGTAGCCGTGAGAAAAGGTGCTAAATTCCACGGACTGAATACCGATGCGTCTTTCCGTTTTGAAAGAGGTATAGACCCTAATAATGTGAAAACCGCCATCACCCACGCTATCAAGATGATAGAGGAGATTACTGGTGGGGTTTATAAAGGTATGGTAGAGCATTTCCCTGAAAAAATCAATCATCATTATGTGTTGTTTAGATATTCTATGCTAGACCAAATTCTTGGGATTAAAATCCATAGAGAAAAGGTGAAAGAGATTTTGAGGCTTTTAGATATAGAAATTCTGAACGAAATCCCTAATGGTTTGGAACTTTCCGTACCGCCTTATAGAGCCGATGTAACAAGGGAAATAGATGTAATAGAGGAGGTAATGCGTATCTATGGATACAATAAAATAGAGGCACCGCAGAAGATTTCCTTTACGCCTGTGAGACTTACTTTGGACGACCAAGATGAGCTGGAAAACTTCTGGGCAAGAACATTACAAGCCAATGGATTTAATGAAGTGATGAATAACTCACTGACTTCCGTGAAAGATGAAACCAACGCTGTAAAACTCCTCAACCCATTGAGTGGCGATTTGGCTTTTATGAGAAAATCCTTACTAGAAGGGCTTTTGCAAAATACTATATATAATATTAATAGAAGAGCTACCGATATTAAGTTCTTTGAAATTGGTAAAATCTATCATAAAAAAGACAAATATGAGGAGAGAAAACAACTGGCACTTTTGGTATCTGGTAGAGAAAAAGCAGAAAACTGGTTGGTGCAAAAATCCGCCACGGATTTCTATTACCTAAAAGCCTATGTGAAAACGCTTTTAGACCGATTAAATATTGATATAGAGGAAGTTGCATTGGAAAATGATGGGCGTTTTTCAGATGCGTTACAACTGATGTCCAACGGAAAAGTATTAGCAAGATTAGGCAAAGTTTCCAGCCAATTACTCAAAGATTTTGATATAGAGCAAGATTGCTATTATGCTGAAATAGAGATAGAAACGGCACAGAAACTGCGTGAAGGGAAAGTTTTGAAGT
>JAUNHO010000101.1 GCA_030523905.1 Bergeyella zoohelcum | reverse complement strand
CTTGGTCTCGTTACTTTTAAGCAGAAAAAAAGCCCACATATGCTACGCCATAGTTTTGCCACGCATATTTTAAGTGAAGGGGCAGAAATCTCAAAAGTGAAGACTATATTGGGGCATTCTAGTTTGGCTTCTACGCAAGTCTATACCAGTGCCGATATAGAACAACTGAAAAAAGTATTCAAAAATGCTCACCCAAGAGCAAAAAATAAATAAATGTTTAATATTAAAATCAAAATTGCGTTATGAAAATTTCAGTTCAAGCAATGGGGCTTACCCCACATCAGCCATTAGAAGAGTATATTGATAAAAAAATTAATAAACTTGATACCTTTTATGATAAGATTTTGGAGTGCCAAGTTTATCTAAAAGTAGAGAATTCTTCCGTAAAAGAGAACAAAACTACGGAGATAAAACTGGTAATTCCTGGTGATGATATAGTGGTAAAGAAGACAGCAGCTAGTTTTGAGGAGAGTTTAGATGAATGTGTAGATGTTGCTAAAAAGCTGTTAATCAAGAAGAAAGAAAAAAGTTTGTAATTTTTTTGAAAAAAAAGTGAAAATAAATTTGTAGGTTTCAAAAAAATGTTCTACATTTGCAATCGCAAAACAGGAACAACAAGTTCTTAGTGAAGCGAAGAAAAGAAGAAAGTTTTTTGAAATCTATAATGCCTCCATAGCTCAGTTGGCCAGAGCACGTGATTTGTAATCTCGGGGTCGTGGGTTCGAATCCCTCTGGAGGCTCTTTTTATGAAATTGGGGAGATTCCAGAGCGGTCAAATGGGACTGACTGTAACTCAGTTGCTTCGGCTTCGTAGGTTCGAATCCTGCTCTCCCCACTTTTTCATAAAAATAAATTTGCAAGATTAAAATTTTTATTTTACCTTTGCAAAATAATTACCAACAATAAAAATGCGGAAGTAGCTCAGTTGGTAGAGCGTCAGCCTTCCAAGCTGAATGTCGCGGGTTCGACCCCCGTCTTCCGCTCCAAAACAAATCACAACCCACAAGTATTTGGATTGTGATTTTTTTATAAGCCGATATAGCTCAGCGGTAGAGCGCTTCCTTGGTAAGGAAGAGGTCTCGGGTTCAAGTCCCGATATTGGCTCAATAGGATATAATGAAACACGCAGTATATAGTTTTTACTGCGTGTTTTTTATTTGTATTTTTACCAAATGATTTCAATATAAAAGTTTTATTTTAACAGAGAATTTTATTTTTAGCTCTATATTAAAGTTATTTTGCGAGGTAAATTTTTCAAAAACTATTTTTTCTGCCATTATGTCATCATATTTTTATTATCTTTGTACGCTCAATTGGTTTGATTGTTGTTGAATCTAATCAGACTCTAATTTTTTAAGATAGTGGAAGGTAAATATATAGACGAAACCAAACAAGGAGAAGCATATGCCCTTGCGGAAAGACCAGAAAATACGAAGAAATTATTTTTAGAAAGTTATGGCTGTCAGATGAATTTTTCTGATAGTGAAATCGTGGCATCTATCCTTAATAATGAAGGCTACAACACCACTTTGAAAGTAGAAGAGGCCGACCTTATTTTGCTCAATACTTGCTCCATTCGTGAGAAAGCCGAACAAACCGTGAGAAACAGGCTGTCTTCTTTCAATCATTTGAAGAAGAATAATCCGTCTCTTACCGTAGGCGTTTTGGGTTGTATGGCAGAACGACTGAAAACCAAGTTTTTAGAAGAAGAACATTTGGTAGATTTGGTGGTAGGTCCAGATGCGTACAGAGATTTACCCAATTTGCTGAAAGAAACCGAAGGCGGTAAAGATGCCATCAATGTAATTCTCTCAAAAGAAGAGACTTATGCAGATATTAGCCCTGTTCGTTTGGGTGGAAATGGCGTTACGGCGTTTGTAACCATCACGCGTGGGTGTGATAATATGTGTACTTTTTGCGTAGTGCCTTTTACCAGAGGGCGAGAGCGTAGCCGAGACCCACATTCCATCATCAGTGAATGTAAGGAACTTTGGGACAATGGCTATAAAGAAATCACCCTGCTTGGGCAGAATGTAGATTCTTATCTTTGGTACGGTGGCGGTGCAAAAAAGGATTTTGCAAAAGCGTCAGAAATGCAAAAACTCACGGCGATACACTTTGCCCAGCTTTTGGAAATGGTAGCCCAAGCCGTTCCTGAAATGCGAATCCGTTTTGCCACTTCTAATCCGCAGGATATGAGTCTTGATGTTTTCCGAATGATGGCAAAATACCCTAATATTTGTAAATATGTGCATCTTCCAGTGCAAAGTGGTAGCAATAATATGCTGAAAGCAATGAACCGACAGCACACGCGTGAAGAGTATTTAGACCTGATTAGAGAAGCCAAAAAAATAGTGCCAGATATTGCATTTTCGCAAGATATGATTGCTGGTTTCTGTGGTGAAACCGAGCAAGACCACCAAGATACGCTGTCTCTAATGGCGGAAGTGGAGTATGATTATGGCTATATGTTCGCCTATTCCGAAAGACCTGGTACGCCTGCTCATAAGAAGATGGAAGACGATGTCCCAGCGGATGTTAAAAAGCGTAGATTGCAGGAAATCATTGATTTACAGAACGAATTATCATTGAAGAGAATGAAATCTTATGTTGGTAAAACCCACGAGGTGCTGATAGACGGAACTTCTAAAAAGAACGAAAACCAGTGGAAAGGCAGAAATTCTCAAAATGCCGTAGTGGTTTTTGATAAGAAAGAAGGACAAAAACTCGGCGATATAGTTTCGGTTTTTGTGGAAGATTGTACGCAGGGGACTTTACTCGGAAGAATGATTTGATTTCATTTCGTTCACTGAAATACATAATCGAACAAGTGAAATATGACAAATGAGAATAGATAACCAAGAGTAAAGAGGCGATGGAGAGAAGTCTATATCTAGGCTCTTTATTCTAATATCTAAAAAATTATGAATGAACTACAAAACATAAAAAACAGATTTGGGATTATAGGGAATTTTCCCGTTCTCAATCGTGCTTTGGAGAAGGCTATTCAGGTGGCTCCTACCGATATTTCCGTTTTGGTCATTGGTGAAAGTGGCGTGGGTAAAGAGTTTATCCCAAAAATCATTCATTCCGAATCTCGCCGAAAACATCAGCCTTATATCGTGGTTAATTGTGGTGCTATCCCAGAGGGAACTATAGATTCCGAACTTTTCGGACACGAAAAAGGGGCTTTTACAGGAGCAACTGCTACCAGAAAAGGTTATTTTGAAGTAGCCGATGGCGGTACGATTTTCCTTGATGAAGTGGGCGAACTTCCCTTGCAAACACAGGTGAGATTACTCCGCGTGTTGGAAAGTGGCGAGTTTATGAAAGTAGGTTCGTCTCAAATCCAAAAAACCAATGTGAGAATCGTGGCGGCTACCAATGTCAATATGATGAATGCCATACAAGATGGGCGTTTCCGCGAGGATTTGTATTATAGGCTCAATACCGTTCAGATAGACATTCCTGCACTTCGTGAGCGTAAGGGAGATATTCATCTGTTGTTCAGAAAATTTGCCATTGATTTTGCTGAAAAATACAGAATGCCAGAGTTAGAACTTACCGATGATGCCATTCATTATCTTGAAAATTATCCATTTCCAGGCAATGTTCGTCAGCTCCGAAATTTAGTGGAACAAATGACCGTAGTAGAGCAGAACCGAAAAGTGAATGCCATTCGTTTGGCAGAATATATTCCAAATCAAGCCAATTTACCAGCCGTGGTGCAACGAAATACCGCATCATCAGGTGGTGTATCAAGCTCCGAGTTCCATACCGAAAGGGAAATTATGTACAAAATCTTGTTTGATATGCGTAATGACCTTAACGATTTGAAATCGCTCACTTTGGAACTGATGAAAAACCGAGAAAATATCAACATCAGCCATCAAGAACAAGATTTAATTAATAGGATTTATACGCCTGAAAAGCAGTTGGTTACGCCTTCTTCCTTGCTTCGTTTTGAGGTTGGTTCGGGAGATAGTGTTACGCCTACCATTATTTCAAATCCAATAGATGATACCTACGAGGATATAGAGGAAATAGAAGCCGAAGAAGCAAAGCCAGAGTCTTTATCCTTGCAAAATAACGAAAAGGATTTGATTATCAAGGCATTGGAAAAACATAAAGGAAGACGCAACAAGGCCGCTGATGAGCTAGGCATCTCCCAAAGAACCCTTTATAGAAAGATAAAACAATATAACCTAGAAGACTGAAAGGCTAGATAGTTTCTAAAAATGAATAAAATTAAAAACATAAAAATAGGTATAGGCTTCATTATTATTTTGATAATGAATGCTTGTACTTTTTATAATTTTAAGGGAAATACACTCCACGAAGATGTAAAAACGATACAAATCAGGGATTTTGTTAATAGTGCTGCATTGGTCAATCCTACTTTGGCACAGCAGTTTAGCATTGATATGAATACTCGTTTTCTCACCAGAACCACGCTAAAAGGCACTACCGAAAAACCTGATATTTTGATAGAAGGGGAAATTACAAACTACGAAATATCGCCTGTGGCGGTTACCTCACCTACTACTTCGGCTTCTACTGGGGCTACTTTACAATCGGCACAAACGAGGCTAACCATCAGTGTAAGAGTGCATTATGAGAATGCCGTAGAACCTGAAAAAGGTTTTGACCGCACCTATACCGATGAAGTAACTTTCAGTAGTGATATGGATACGAACACCATAGAGGCATCGCAGGTGAGAATAGTAAATGAAAGAATTATTAATAAAATTTTTAACGATATAATAGCAGATTGGTAATGATACACGCAAGAATTTTAGAACTCGTAAAATCTCCGTATAGCATACAGCAAGAGGATTTAGCTCTTTTGCAATCCGAGATTGTTTCAAAACCTTATATGCAGAGTATCAGGGTTTTATATCTATATGGAGTTAATAAATTTTCATCACAAGATTATTCTAAAAAATTATCCGAAACGGCGGCATATACTACGGATAAGAAAATTTTGTATCATTTTATTAATCAGAATGAAAGCGTTATATCCAATATTTCTGACCAGGAAGAATTGGAAATT
>JAUNHO010000100.1:4549-5053 GCA_030523905.1 Bergeyella zoohelcum | reverse complement strand
TGCGAAACATTTCAATAAACTCTACACGGAAGATTTCTACTATAATATAGATGAGGATTATGATAAAGTCATCAAAAATATAGACAAAATGGAGTCGCGAGTGAAGATTTTCAGAAAGCAAGATTTTTTGAATTATTATAAAGAATACTATAAATTATAATCTTTTGGAACAAGTAAAACCATACAATTCGGAAGGAAGTAAAAAGACACAAGTGGAGGATATGTTTGATAATATCGCTCCGAAATATGACCTGCTCAACCATATGCTCTCTATGAAAATAGATGTGCTTTGGCGTGATAAACTCGTAAAATGGATGGGCAAAGACCAGCCACAGCAGGTGCTAGATGTGGCCACAGGGACGGGCGATCTTGCCATAGCGGTACAACGCGGTACAAAGGCACAGGTTACAGGTCTAGACCTCTCCCAGCAGATGCTGAATGTGGGAATAGAAAAAATAAAACGCCTCAATCTTCAAGATAAAATATCGATGCAGAAGGGCGATG
>JAUNHO010000100.1:0-4539 GCA_030523905.1 Bergeyella zoohelcum | reverse complement strand
CAGAAAATTTACCTTTTGAAGACAATAAATTTGATGCCGTTAGCGTTGCATTTGGAGTAAGGAATTTTGAAAACCTAGATAAAGGGCTTTCTGAACTCCGAAGGGTGGTAAAGGAAAACCAAAGCGTATATATTTTGGAATTTTCAAAAGTGGAAGGCTTTATGGCTCCGTTTTATATGTTTTATTTCAAAAATATTTTACCGCTTATCGGTAGGCTGGTTTCCAAGGATAATAGAGCCTATACCTATCTGCCTGATTCTGTGAATGCTTTCCCCTTTGGCGAAAAGATGAAACAGATACTTTTGGAGGTAGGTTTCCGAGCGGTGGAGTATAAAAAACTAAGTTTGGGAATTGCTACCATCTACAAAGCAACGAAATAGAAAAAAGATGAATAAATTTGTGAAAATTGCATTGCTATCCAGCATTTTGGTGTCGGTATCTGTATCGGCACAGCGTTCGCTTTTTAGTATAAAGGATAGAATGGATAATTTAGAAGCCTTTGATAGCCAGAAGTTTAGCTATGGGTTTTACCTTTCAGGTAGCCATTATGATTATAAAATGGTTTTAGATCCTATCTACGGAATGAGCGAAGATAAAAAGCGAAATTTGGTACAATCCAAAGGCTCGGTAGGTTTTGGTGCTGGGCTTATAGGAAGAATGAGGCTGAACGAAAATTTAGATTTGAGATTAGAGCCAGGGCTTCAATTTGTACAAAGGGATTTGACTTTCAATACCGAAGAAAATAGTAGATTTGCCCCTGCTGGAATTTCTGCAAGTACTTCTACACCTATCCTTACCGATGCAGACAAGTACCGCACCGTGAAATCTACTTATATAGATGTACCTCTGATGCTGGAGTTTCACGGAGATAGATGGTTCAACTCGCGTCCGTACATCGCTGGGGGGATTAACTATATGCTCAATCTTCAATCCAATGAAAGTGCCACCGATGACAATAGCCTTGGGAGATTCCGCTCCACAACGCATAATTTTGGCTGGTCTGCCGAAGTAGGGATACAGTTTTACTTTAATAGATTTAAGCTAACTCCTGCAATCCGTGGGACTTTCATTACCAATAATGAACTGGTGAAAGACAACCCTGCTACGCCCCCTTATTGGGCATCTGCCATCAGCACAATACAATCTCGTGCGTTTATGTTTGTATTAAAATTTGAATAGTTAATAATTTGAAAATAAAATACTTAAAGAAGTGGAACTAAAAGTCTGCTTCTTTTTCTTTTTTATCGTGGGATTTTTTCATATTTTTGCAAAAGTTAGAATAGGTATCTAATATGCTTGGAGAATTAGAGAAACATTTTTTGGAGCTAGAAAAAAATATATCAACGCTCAATAAAAAATACAGAAAGCTGAATGATGATTATCAGAAACTTTCTGCCGACTACAAGCAATTAGAAACAAAATATGATGAGGAAAAAGCAAAAAATCATCATCTATCAGAAGAAAATAAACATATAAAACTTCAATCTTCCATAGCTGGAAATGCAGAATATAACCGATTGATGAAAAGCCATCTCAATCGCTTAATAAAAGAGGTAGATTCCTGTATTATGCAACTGAAAAACACTGGGTTATGACAGATGAAATTAGAAATATTTCTATACATATCGCAGGACGAAAATATCCGCTAAATGATGTGAAAGCCTCACAGGAGGAGATGTTGCGTAGGGTGGCTAGGCAGATTGAAGAAATGATAAAGGAATATGAAAAACATCTCGTAGTGAGAGATAAACAAGATAGTTTGGCTATGATAGCCTTCCGAATGGGGGTAGATGCCGAACTTGCAAAACTGAAAAACAAAAGAGAAATAGGGGCTTGTACTGAAAAAGTAAAGCAACTGAACCAAATTTTTGATGGAATAGAAGATTAAGGTCTTTGCCTTATTATAAATTTTGCCTACAATAGTTCTAACACATTACAGGTAAACTCAACGCTAACAAAATGCCGAGCGAAAGTTTGCGGAATGGCGTGCCGACTAGTTTCGGATTACAAACCGCAGAAATCAGCTCAAATCGTGTTGATTACGGAGTTTACTCTATATCATTTTAGGATTGTTGTAGGTTTTTTTATTGATTTTTTTTGAACATAAATTAAAATAAATATATAGTAATGACAGCGATAATAGTAGGAGTATTAGCCCTCGTTATAGGTGCCGTTGCGGGAATGATTTTCTCCAAAAGTTCCCTCAATACGAAGGCAAAATACATCATAGAAGATGCACAAAAGAACGCCGATAATATGATAGAAAAGGCCACCACACAGGCTGAAAATATCAAGAAAGAGAAGCAACTACAAGCAAAGGAAAAATTCCTTGAACTCAAATCTCAGCACGATGCGGATATACAAGCTCGTGAGAAAAAAATGCAAGAAGCAGAGAAGAGAATCCGCGATAAGGAAAGCAAACTGAATGAGGAGCTGAATAAAACAGGCAAACTAGAAAAAGAACTAGATAGACAAATAGGAGATTATGCTAAAAAGCACGAAATCCTTGAAAAAAAGCAACAAGAATTGCAAAACATCACTGCCCAAAAAGTAGAAATCCTTGAAAAAATTTCTAATTATACCGCCGAAGAAGCCAAAGAAGAATTGGTAGAAACAATGAAATCGGAGGCGAAATCCAAGGCTCAGGCTCATATCCAAAATATAATGGAAGAAGCCCAAATGAATGCCAAAAACGAGGCGAAAAAAATCGTGATACAGACCATTCAGAGAATTGGAACAGAACAAGCGATAGAAAATTCGGTATCGGTTTTCAATATAGAATCAGACGAAATCAAGGGGAGAATCATCGGTAGAGAAGGACGAAATATCCGTGCTTTGGAGGCTGCAACAGGTGTAGAAATCATCGTAGATGATACCCCAGAGGCCATTTTACTTTCTTGTTTTGACCCTGTGAGAAGAGAGATTGCAAGGCTTTCCATTCATCGTTTAGTTACCGATGGTAGAATCCACCCTGCGAGAATAGAGGAAGTGGTGGAGAAAACCAGAAGGCATATAGAAGAAGAGATT
The DNA here is from genome assembly GCA_030523905.1 of Bergeyella zoohelcum. Classification (GTDB taxonomy): domain Bacteria; phylum Bacteroidota; class Bacteroidia; order Flavobacteriales; family Weeksellaceae; genus JAUNHO01. Next base: position 1,512 of record JAUNHO010000100.1, on the reverse strand, counting down.
ATAGAGGTAGGAAAACGCACAATAATAGATTTAGGAATCCACGGTTTACACCCAGAGCTAGTAAAAATCGTTGGGCGAATGAAGTATCGTTCCTCATATGGGCAGAACCTATTGCAACACTCTCGTGAGGTGGCGAATATTGCAGCTACGATGGCGGCAGAACTAGGCTTGAATGTAAAACTAGCAAAAAGAGCAGGTTTGCTACACGATATAGGAAAAGTACCAGAGCAAGAATCTGAACTGCCTCACGCACTTTTGGGAATGCAGTGGGCTGAAAAATTTGGAGAAAATCCAGAGGTGATTAATGCCATAGGTGCTCACCACGATGAGATTGAAATGACCTCGTTGCTTTCTCCGATTGTTCAAGTTGCCGATGCGATTTCAGGGGCGAGACCTGGGGCGAGGAGACAAGTATTGGAGTCTTATATCCAAAGGTTGAAAGATTTAGAAGCCGCAGCGATGAGTTTTGATGGCGTATCAAGTGCCTATGCGATACAGGCTGGGCGAGAGCTACGCGTAATGGTAGAATCTACTAAAATTAATGATGAGGTAGCCGCACAGCTTTCCTATGATATTTCAGAGAAAATACAAAACGAACTCACCTATCCAGGACAGGTAAAAGTAACCGTAATCCGAGAGACCAGAGCCGTGAATATTGCGAGATAAAATAATACATAGAATGAAAAAAGGAACTAAATTTTTAGTTCCTTTTTTTATAAGATAAAAGCTTAAAAAGTTTTTAATTAAACGCTTCAATGATTTTAGAAAAATCTTCTAATTTCAGAGCAGCCCCACCGATGAGACCACCATCTATATCAGGCTGAGAGAAAATTTCTTTGGCATTATCAGGTTTTACCGAACCTCCGTAAAGGATAGAAATTTCATCGGCTACCTCTTGTCCGTATTTCCCTGCGATAAGACTTCTGATATGAGCGTGAATTTCCTGTGCTTGTTCTGGCGTAGCGGTTTCCCCAGTACCAATTGCCCAGACAGGTTCGTAGGCAATCACCACTTTTTTTATCTCTTCTGCGGAAAGACTGAAAAGAGCGGTTTCAGTTTGAGTTTTTACTACATCAAGGTGCTGTCCTGCTTTTCTTTGCTCCAAAGTTTCACCATTACAATAGATAGGTGTAAGCCCTTTTTCCAAAGCAATTTTTACTTTTGCACTGCAGTGTTGGTCGGTTTCGCCGTGGTATTGTCGGCGTTCAGAATGCCCAATGATAGCCCCATTCGCTCCTATGGATTTCACCATATCTGCAGAGATTTCGCCTGTGTATGCCCCGCTTTGGTGTTGGCTAAGGTCTTGTGTATAGACCTCTATCTTGCTGTCTTTCAGTAGTTCTGTAGCCGTAGCCGTGTATAGGGCAGGCGGTGCGATATAAATTTCACAGTTGGTAGTATTGTGAGTAGAGTAGTGGTGAAGTTCCTCTACTAGGGCTTTTGCTTCTTGGAAATTTTTGTTCATTTTCCAGTTTCCTGCGACGATTTTTTTTCTCATTTTATTAAGATTTT
>JAUNHO010000099.1 GCA_030523905.1 Bergeyella zoohelcum | reverse complement strand
TATTGATGAGCTGAAAAATAAGTTGGATAAAATCAATCAAGTTCGTTTTTCTACTCATCTAAAAAGCGAATTTGATAAAGCAACCAAAGACGCCCAGAGGTTAGAAACACAAATCAAACGCTTGGAACAAGGAATTTCTGGCAGGGGTCTCGGCTCTAAACTCAAAGGCTGGCGAAAGGATTTTACGAGTTCTCTGCCTGGTGCAGAACTAATGTCTAACCCTTTATCTATGGCAGGAGCAGGTATGAGCGGAATTTGGACGGCTACCCAAAAGGCAATGCAAGCGGATAAAGAAAAAATGAGACTGCAAGTCCTTACAGGAAGCCAAGAAATAGGACAAACGCTTTATGATAGTTTAACCAAATATGCTACCGATACTGTATTTGGAACTGAACTTTACGATATGGCTACTACAATGCTTTCTAATGGTATAAAAGATAGCGATGTAATGCCAATGATGAAGATGCTGGGAGACATCTCTATGGGAGATGCTAATAAGTTAGGTTCATTGTCTTTGGCATTTTCACAAGTGCAAGGGAAAGGACATTTAGCAGGACAAGAACTCTTACAATTCGTCAATGCTGGTTTTAACCCTCTACAAGTGCTTTCCGAGAAAACAGGCGAAAGTATGGAAAGCCTTACCAAAAGGATGAGCGATGGAACAATTAGTGTATCGGAGGTAAGAAAAGCAATGGAACTCGCCACAGGTAAAGGTGGTAGGTTCTATGATATGATTAATAAAGTAGCTCAAACACCATCAGGACAATTAGAACAATTAAAAGGACAATTAGAACAAATGATGGTTAAAATTGGAACCGTATTTCTTCCGATTGCCTCTAAAATGATGGGATTTTTCTCTTGGATTGGTGAAAAAATAGAGCCTATATTGGAACCTTTGGTGGTCATATTAGGAAGTTTATCTGCTGGATTGCTCATTGCTGCGGCGGCTCAATGGGTGCTTAATTTAGCCATTTGGGCTAATCCTATTACTTGGATTGTAACGGTTATTGTGGCACTTATAGGAGTGATCACTTGGTTGGTCACCTCTGTTACAGGTTGGGGCAATGCGTGGAGAGCCGTTGTCAATAATTCTAAACTAATCTGGGGACATTTTACCGCCCAAGTGAATACACTTTGGGAGAGCCTTACCCAAAACTTTATGATTGGGCTTAATAAAATCAAGCAAGGTTGGTATGAATTTAAGGGGATTTTGGATATTGGTAATAAAGGCGAAAATGAAGCTGCACTACAAAAAATAGCCCAAGATACCGAAAACAGGAAGAAAATCATTGCCAAAGCCAAAGCAGATGAAAAAAGTGCATTGGAAAAAATGCAAAAAGGCTACATCAATATAGCTGACCAAATTAAAATAAAAGACTCTGATAATCCTATAAAAACAGGATTAGGAGATTTAGGAAAAGTATTTGGCGTGGGAAACATTCTAGGAGAGACATCCAATATAGGAAAAGCTGGAAAAGCCGGAGCAAGCGACAAGATAAAACAAAAAGCAGAAAGTATTAGTGCTGGTGGTTCTAAACAGACCAACATCGTCATCAATATTGATAAAGTAGGCACAGATACCAAGATATATGTCTCCTCAGTAGAGCAAGGTTTATCTAATCTTGGAGACAGAGTAAGAGAAGAACTTTTAAGGGCTGTAAATAGTATGAACCAACTTCAAACAGGATAAAATGGAATTTAATATAAAAGAACTCGTAGCGAAGGCTCATTTTGATTATGTAGGTCCAGCATTTCCAAGCTGGTGGGGACAAAATAAAACCAAATTTGTTTTACCCTCGTTGAGTAATATCGGAAGTTCGCTCCTACTTGGGAAGCCTTATTTTCAAGAGTTAAAAGTAGCCCACGAAGGGAAGATTTATACCTTTCCGAATGAACCTTTGATTACTTTGGGGCTTACGAAAACCATTGTGGAGACCGCTACCGTAGGCAAGGAACGAAAAGGCACCGTGAAAGAATACATCTGCACCGAGGATTATACCCTTACGATTAAAGGTATTTGCGTGAATGAAGCCCCAGAAGAAAGGCAGATTTATCCTGCCGAGCAGGTGCAAATGCTACAAGAGATGTTTGAGATTAACGATAAATTAGAGTTGATAAACAATCCTTTTTTACTGCTTTTTGACATCAAAAGCATTGTCCTAAAAGATATTCAATGGGAAGAAATGGCAGGAGAACAAGGACTGCAAAAATATACCATTACGGCGATTTCTGACCAAGATTTTTATGCAGATTTAATAGAAAAAGAAAAAATACAACTTCCTTAAAATGTTTGTCTTAAAAGCAAAAATAAAAATTGGCAACTATACCTTTCATTCCGTAAGCGAAGTGGAAATCACCAAGAGCGTGGAAGAAATGAGCGATACGGCCATTATCAAAATGCCCTCCAAGTTCAGAATCAGGCAAAACGGAGAAGAAAAATTAGTTGAAGAGGCTTTGAAAATTGGCGATAAAGTTAGCATTATTCTCGGTTATGAGAATAGATATGAGGGCGAAGAATTTGTGGGATTTGTTACCAGCATAGGCTCAAAAATTCCTTTGGAAATCAAATGCGAAGATGCGATGTGGCTTCTGCGAAGAAAAAACATCAGCCACGCTTGGAACTCCAAAACCACGCTTAAAACCATTTTAAGCAAAGTAGTGGAAGATACAGCGGTGGAACTCTCCAGTAAAATCCCAGAAATGGGAATTGATAAATTCATTATTAAAAATGCCAACGGAACACAGGTGTTGCAAAAATTAAAAGAGGATTTTGCACTCAGTGTTTTTTTAGATAGTGAAGGGAAGTTATATGCTGGACTGCAACAAATGGATAATGTAGGCAAAAAAGTAATTTATGATTTGAATTACAATTTAGTGGAAAATAATTTGGAATACAAATCTGCAGACCAAAAAAGGTTGAAAATAAAATACACCTACATTGACAATAAAAACCAAAAGAAAAGTGTAGAAGTAGGCGATAAAGATGGGGAACTCCGAACATTCCATACTTCCATTATCTCCGATGAAAACAAAATGGAAGAAATGGCACTCGCTGAATTAAAAAAACTAAAATATGATGGCTTCGAGGGTTCTGTGAAATCTTTTTTGATGCCGTATGCTACGCCATCTATGGCAGCGGTAATTAAGGATAAAGAGCACCCCAACCGAGAGGGGAAATACTTCATTAAAAAAGTAGTAACTACCTACGGAAATAGCGGTGCAAGACGAGAAATAACGATAAGTAACAAGTTATGAGCAAGGAGTTAGAAGATGCATTCAAAAAACTAAAAAGCAGAGAAGTAGATACTTTCCCAGTGAAGGTTATTTCGGTGGATAAAGAAAAAGGCACTTGTGTGGTCAATGATGGAGAGTTGGAATATACCGATGTGCAACTATCTGCAACTGTGGAAGATAACGGAAAACGCTTTTTTCTCTTTCCAAAAGTGGGGAGTTTCGTATTGGTTTCGCCAATTAATGAGGATATTCATCGTCTCTATGTGGAATTTTTTAGTGAAATAGAAGAATTGGACTTTGAAACAGAAAAAAGCAAAATTAAAATAAATGATGAGGGATTCCTTCTAAAAAAAGACAATGAAACTTTAGCAAAACTGATGAGCGATTTATTGCAGGAAATTCAGAAAATGAAATTCCAAACCAATACAGGTTCAACGATAAGATTGGTCAATGCACCACAATTTAAGGAGATTGAAAATAGATTTAAGACACTTTTAAAGGAGAATTAAATATGGCAATGAATGAAACAGCACTAGCTGAAAAAATAAAGAATATCATTTTGGAAATCCGAGAGGACACGGATAATCCAGACGGAGCAATGGAAACCTTTTGTAATGAATTGGCAAAAGTAATTATAAAAGAAGTGAGAAAAGCCACTATAACTGCCACCTGCACACACGGGCCAGTGAATGTATCAAAAATAGAATAATGGATATTATCGTATTACATAAGCAATCAGCGTTGGATATAGCCATTCAGTATACTGGAAAGGTGGAAAACGCTTTTGAACTGGCTTTACAGAACGGCAAAAACCTTACCGATGATTTGGAAGCAGGAGAAAGCCTATCGCTTACGGCTTATAGCTTACCGCAAGACAAAGATATTTTAAGTTACTACCAAGCAAAAAGGCTTCAACCTGCCACAGCGATAAGCCAAGAGCAGTCGGCGGTCAGCAATCTGCAAGGCATTAGTTATTGGACAATAGGGACGAATTTTATAGTGAAATAGCAGTAGGCGGTAAGCAGGAAGCAATAAGCATAAAAACAACTAAAAAAGTGAGACCCTGCCACTTTTGCCCCCTTGGGGGGACAGGGGGCTGATTATGGCACGAAGCATACAAGAAATACAAGAAGAGATTATTAGAGCTAAGAACCAAGAACCGAGCCTTTCGGAATTGAACTCCCCCAGCAAAGTAGCCATTTGGAAACTTTGGGTGTATATCACAGCCTTTGCGATTTGGAGTTTGGAAAAGTTGTTTGATACCCACAAGGCGGAAGTTTCGGAGATGTTAAAGCAACTCAAACCCCACACGGCTCGTTGGTACAGAAACAAGGCATTAGCCTTTCAGTATGGATATTCGCTAATTCCTGACAGCGATGGGTATCCGCCCCCTCCTTCGGAGGGGGTTGGGGGGAGGATAATCAAATATTCCGCCGTTACCGAAAGCGAAGACGAAAGCCGTTTGATTATCAAAATCGCCACAGAACAAGGAGGGGAGCTGATGCCGATTACAGCAGAACAAAAAGCAAGTTTTGAAGCCTATATGAAAGAAATCAAAGATGCAGGAGTGAAAATCACAGTGATTAATTATCTGCCCGACATCTTAAAACTTCAAATGAAAATCTACCGAGACCCTTTGGTTCTGGACGAAAACGGCACGAGCATCAGAACAGGCAAAAAGCCAGTAGAAGAAGCCATAAAAAACTACTTGAAAAATCTGCCTTTTGATGGGGAATTAGTTTTGGCTCATCTCACAGATGAACTCCAAAAGGTAGAAGGCGTAAAAATTCCGCATATCATATTAGCAGAAAGCAAGTGGATAGACGCAAGTAAT
>JAUNHO010000098.1 GCA_030523905.1 Bergeyella zoohelcum | reverse complement strand
AACATTAGCAGAGAACTTCATACAGAAATACGAAAGTACATTTTACAAAATCATTAAAATTTGAAAAGACTTTTTACAAATTTCATATTTAGATACTGATTCATAGGGTAAATTTTCATAAAATGATTTCCTATGAAAATTATCACTAAAACTACTAATGGTTTATAAATAATATTAATAAAAACACTATCAAACGGCGGTAAAATTATGGATATTGTAACCGCAGAAGTACAAAGTATAGACGCATAGACCATCTCTATACTAAACGGAAACACCTTGAATTTAATATAATTGAAAATTATCTTAATTAAATTGAAAGAAGATAAAGAAATAGCCGTAGCTAATGCAATTCCTATCAAACCAAGGCTAGTATATTTAATAAAAATATAATTGAGCATTATTGTGGTAATCGCCAAAAAAAGCATCACCACAATAGTAAATTTATAATGTTTTGATAGGGAAATAATATGCCCATTAAACCCCGTAGCCAAATCAAACAGCATAGACGAACCCAAAATCCAAATGACTGGCTCTACCAAAAGAAGCTGGTCGCCATTCTTTATTATCATCGTAAGATACTGAAAACCAACTAATATACAGGAAAAAAGAACCGCCCCTAAAAAAAACAAAGAAAGAGAAGTTTTTTTATGAAACTGATCCAATTCTTGAAAATTACCTTCTGCTATGGTTTTATTAATGATAGGAGCAGAAATATTATTAAGCCCCATCTGCGGAATCATAATGAAAGACAAGATTGAAAGAATCACACTATATGCCCCATTTTCTTTGAAAGATAAAAATTCACCTATCATAAAATTATCCACCCGAAACGCAATATAATTCCCAATATTTCCTAAAAAACCAAACAAGCTATAACTAAAAATTTCTTTCCAAAAACCATTTTGTTTAATATAAGACCAATCAAAATCAGGTCTGATTTTTTCCAATTTATTGGCGTAAAAAACATAGCCCAAAAGAGCCAAAACAAACATTGCGAAGAAGAAAGCAAATGCCCAGTTCTCAGAAAAACCAATAAAGAAAAATAGAGAAAAAGCCCCTAAATTAGCCAATTTAGGAAATATATTTTCAAAAATATTCGGAATTACTATTCGCTTAAAATTAGAAATATATTTATTGAATATCGCTGATAAAGCCAAAATTAAAATCAATGGTAAAATCAGTTGTTTCGCTTGCCAGATTTTCCATTGTTTAAATTCTGGAAAGAAATAAAAAAAGGCAAAAAACAGCAATGAGAAAATAATAAAATTAGCCACCACTCCCAATAATGAGAGCGATAGGAAATTATGATGTTTATTATCAAATTGCGTTTTTGTAAAGAATTTCACATTAGAGAATGATAGCCCAAAAACTACTATCGGTAGGAGCATTTCCGCTGTGGGAAGTATGTAGCGAAGTTTTCCGTAGAACTCAATATCATAAGGAAATATGAAAATGGTAGAAAAAGTCCCCAGTAAAAAACCGAAATATCCTATCAAAGAATATTTAATCCCCTGCCTTGCTACTACACTCATTTTGTGATGGTTAAAAGTTTTATTTCTTAAAATTAATTGGATACATTAGGTTGGAATAATTATCCAAACTTGCCTTCAACGAGCCTACCAAAAGTTCCGCTTTTATAGCCACTGGCACACGGTTTTTATCATTGGTTATCCACATCGTTACGCCTTCTTTTGCCTTAAACACTCTCCCACTCATCACCATTGGCTTGATTCTGAAACAATTAACTTTTCCGTATTTCGTTGCTACATTTTCCAATCCATCAATTTTCAGCTGAAACGGAAACATTTCATCATCTATCCAAATGTTTAGCTTTATAACTTTTCCTACCTTCAATTCAGAATCATCAAGACTTCTGAGATGATAAAATGCAGACAGCATATCTTGTATCCCTTTCACCGTATTGATTTTCTTTGGAGCATTCTTTGGGTTCTCTTTATCTTTGAGAATCAATGTATTATCAGTATGATTGAAAATCGTATTAAAGTGCTGGGTATAGCCACCCTCATAGACATTTCGGACATAAAAACTAGGCAAACCTGTCTTCAAATCTATATAACTCTCATACAAATCTTCCACCTTAAAAAAAGTACGCACCGCTCCAGAAGTCTTGCCCACACCCTTTACATAAAGATGCGGCAGACCATTATAATTCACCTTTTGAGTGCTGAGCGTAGCCGTACCCGCATTCAGAAAACCATAATGTATCCTATAATGTAGGCTTTCCCCTGCTTTAATATTCTCCAACTGAGCAAAACTCAACGCAAAAGCCAATAAACCTATGATATTCAGAATCTTTTTCATTTTTTCTTTATAAATTTTAACTAAAACTAACCACAAAAAATGCGATTTTAGGTTCAAATATAATGTTTTTTTCTCTTATTAAACTCTAAAATCACATTTTTAGTATAATCATTAGCCTAAACCAATTCCCCATAAAGATCAAACTCCTCTGCGGAAGTGATTTTAACATCGGCAAATTCTCCTATGGAAATATAAGTATTTTCGGCAGAAACTAGCACCGTATTATCCACATCTGGGGAATCAAATTCGGTTCTTCCTACGAAGTAATTTCCCTCTTTTCTATCAAAAATACACTTGAATATTTTACCTATTTTCTCCTGATTTTTCTCCCAAGAAATCTGCGATTGTAGCTCCATAATCTCCTCTACTCTCGCCTCTTTTACCTCCTGTGGCACATCGTCTTCTAGGGCATAGGCGGTAGTATTTTCCTCGTGCGAATAAGTGAAGCAACCTAGTCGGTCAAACCTCTGCTCCCTTACCCAATCTTTCATCTCTTGGAAACGCTCCTCCGTTTCACCTGGATAACCAACGATAAGAGTGGTTCTGATTGCCATATCTGGTACTTTTTCACGGAATTTCGCCAAAAGAGCATCGGTTTTTTCGTGGGTTGTACCGCGTTTCATTGATTTTAGCAAATCCGTATTAATGTGTTGTAGCGGAATATCTATATAATTGCAGACCTTCGGCTCGGTTTTTATAATCTCCAAAACATCTTCTGGAAAGCCCGTAGGAAAGGCATAATGCAAACGAATCCACTCTATTCCCTCTACTTTTACCAACTCTTTCAGCAAATCTCCTAAGGCTCGTTTTTTATACAAATCCAAACCATAATAGGTCAAATCCTGTGCGATTAAAATCAGTTCTTTGGTTCCTTTTTGCGCCAATTTTTTCGCTTCTTCCACCAGATTTTCTATCGGTGTAGAGATATGCCCACCTCTCATCAGCGGAATGGCACAGAACGAACAAGGTCTATCGCAACCCTCTGATATTTTGAGATATGCGTAATGTTTCGGCGTAGTAGTGAGCCTCTCTCCTACCAACTCGTGCTTGTAATCTGCCCCCAAATGTTTCAGTAAAATAGGCAAATCTCTCGTCCCAAAATACTGATCCACATCTGGAATTTCCTTTACCAAATCTGGTTTATATCGTTCGGATAAACAGCCCGTTACGAATACTTTCTCCACCTCACCGCGTTGCTTGGCTTCCACAAAATCTAGTATCGTATTAATAGATTCTTCCTTGGCATTGTCTATAAATCCACAGGTATTGATGACCACTATATCCCCTCTTTTCTGCTCGTGTACTACCTCCTTTCCATTGGCTTTCAGTTGCCCCATCAGCACCTCGGAATCATATAGATTCTTAGAACACCCCAAAGTAACAATATTGATTTTCTTTTTCCCAACCGATTTTGTACGCATTAGTCTCTGATTTTATAAAGGGGCAAAGATACAGAATTTTTAGAACCTATTTTTAGGTTATTTTGAAAAGATATACAAAATACTATCAATCATGTATAATATTTGAAAAATTAAATATATTATTATATAATCAAGAAAACAATAATTTTCTTTCGTGTGAAAACAATTTCCATTAAAACCCTTATTTTTGCACTATGTTTGAATATAAAACCATAAAATCGCCCATAGAAAACACCCTTTTGAAAGAAAAAGGCAGTAAGTTTTTGGGTTACGCATATCCTATTCATAATGAGCAAGAACTGAAATTCTATCTAGATAAAATCTATGCCGAGCATCCCAAAGCCACCCATCATTGCTATGCGTATCGGCTGGGGCTAAATGGCGAAAATTATCGTGCCAATGACGATGGCGAACCCTCTGGAAGTGCAGGACTCCCAATTTATAACCAATTGCTTTCCAATGATTTAACGAATATTCTACTCATCGTCGTAAGGTATTACGGCGGAACTAAACTCGGTATGGGAGGTTTGGTGAAAACCTATAAAGAATCGGCAAAAATAACGCTAGATGAAGCCGAAATCATCACCAAAGAGCTGGAATGCCAACTGAAAATCAACTTTGAATTTAGTCTTCAAAACCAAATCTTCACCATTCTGAATAAATTAGATGCTAAAATTTTAGACTTTACCGCCGAAATGAATTGCGAAATCCTAGCATCGGTAAAAATGGCACAAAAAGAAAACATCTCGGAACTTTTGTCCGAGATGCACCATATTTCATTTGAATTTATCGCTTAGTCTTCGTTGTTTCTTCCGCCCATCAGCATCATTGCGAAGTACATCAGCTGAGCCAATGACCCCAATGCTGCTACTACATAGGTTCTCGCTGCCCATTTTAGGCTATCTTCTGCTCCTTCATATTCGGCTTTATTAGCGAGTGTCCCTGAACTTTTCAGCCAAGCCAAAGCCCTATTACTAGCATCGTATTCCACTGGTAAAGTAACGAAAGCAAACAAGGTGGTAACGGCAAACATCAGCACACCGATTGCCAAAATCGTTTTGTTTCCGCTCATTGCCATCATCGCTATGCCACCCATCAGTACCCATTGCATTAGGTTAGAAGCGATATTCACAGCGGGAACCATTTTAGACCTTAATTGTAGCATAGAATAGCCTACGGCGTGTTGTACTGCGTGTCCTGTTTCGTGGGCGGCTACAGCCGCAGCGGCGGCATTTCTCTGCATATATACGGCTTCGGAAAGGTTGATGGTTTTATTCATTGGGTTGTAGTGGTCGGTCAGTTGTCCAGGTACGGAAATCACCTGTACATCGTGGATACCATTGTCTCTCAG
>JAUNHO010000097.1:638-5099 GCA_030523905.1 Bergeyella zoohelcum | reverse complement strand
TGCTGGGCATCAATAGACGGCACGAATAATGAAAGGAAAAATGCTGAAAATAAGTGTTTTTTCATTGTTTTAATTGATATTCAAAATCAAAATATAATTGTTTTAAGAATCTAAACAAGAATAGTATCTAGTTTATTGTCTATCACCTGATTATTCCACGAGATATTTTGTATTTTTTTGTGTTTGTCAAAATAGAAATCTAGTCGCCCAAGAAGAAGCCCTGCAAACCCTACCTGGTTAACCAAAACTACTTTTCCTGCCTTGTTTGTAAAACGCTGTGGCTCAGGTAAAAAAGTATGTGTATGCCCACCCAAAATAAGGTCTATATTTTCGGTTTTTTGTGCCAAATGAATATCAGAAACAATATCATTTTCTTTATATTTATAGCCTAAATGCGAAAGACAAATTACTAAATCGCATTTTTTTTCTACCTTTAATAACTTGGTATAATCTTGTGCTATCTCTATGGGATTCAGGTACTTAGTTTCTTTGTATTGTTTTTTACCTACTAAGCCATCTAATTCTACACCGAGACCAAAAATCCCTACTTTTATTCCATTTTTATTAAGGATTTTATATTTTTCAGTCCTTCCCTCTACGATTGTGTTAGAAAAATCATAGTTTGAAGTAATAAACGGAAATTTAGCGTTCGGTAATGCCTTTACGAAGCCTTCTAGCCCGTTATCAAATTCGTGATTTCCCATTGTGGAGGCCTCGTAGCCCATCATACTCATCAGCTTAAATTCTAGCTCCCCACCAAACATATTGAAATAAGGCGTTCCCTGAAATACATCGCCAGAGTCTAGCAAAAGCACATTTTTTTCCTCCTTTCGGATTTGATTAATGAGGGTTGCTCTCCTTGCAAAACCACCTTGGTTGGCATTTCTACCACTCTCAGAATCAAAGGGTTCTATACGGCTATGCTGGTCGTTGGTATGTAAAATGGTTAGTTTATGTACGGAGTTTTTCGCTGAAAAATCATTGCTTTGAGAAAATAATAAATTCGGTGCCAAAGACATTGCGAGACTTCCTGCACCTGCTATTTTTAAGAATTCTTTTCTATTCATAGTTTTATTTTTTGAAAATTAAACGAGTATCGGTAGGGGCTATCACTTCTGGAGTTTTTCTGAAAATACCAATGTATAAATCTCTCAATTTCAGACCAGTAGTAATCATTTCTCCCTTTGAGAAAAATTTCATATTATCACCACCCAACGCCAAATAATCAGATGTGGCAATGTAGTAATTGGCATTTTTATCCACCTCTTTTCCATTGATGAGAGCCTTGTTTATACTTCCATTTTCGGTCTCTATGAAAAAGCCAGATACAGGGTTATTCTTCTGTGTTTCAAGATAATAGGTGAATATATGGTGCAAGTCTGAGCCTTTCATTTTTACCACTACCAATTCGTTTTCAAAAGGCATTACCTCAAAAATATGACGAAGCAAGATATCACCTTTATGGATATTATTCCTAATTCCACCAATATTTACGACTGCTGCATCTATTTGGGGGATATTATTATTTTTTGCCCATTCTTTTGCCCCATTTAGTGTATAATCTGCTAATAAATTTCCGAGATTACTATTGTCTCCGTTTTTGGTAAGGTCAATGCTGGTATGAGATATTTTCTCATTCATTTTATCTTGCAACGCTTGTTTGTAGGGTTCTATTACTTTCGTAAATGTGGCATCACTCGTAATAGATTCGTTGATTTTAATGTTGTTTTGGGTCTCAATCTGCGAGATACTCATTGGGGCTTTACACGAAAGCAATGTTGCTACAAGTATCGCTGAAAGCCAAAATTTATTTTTCATAATTGCGAAAATTTATGTGCAAATATACAAAAAACTAAAACCTAACGGCGTAAATGGCATTAAACTTTCCTGAAATCAAAAGAGTGATATTTTAGAAATATTTAACGAAAAATATGATTTTATTTAGAAAGTTTTTCTTAATTTTGGGTTTTAATTTTGAAAATGAATAAACTAAAAGGTTTGGGTGTGGCTTTGGTTACGCCTTTTAATGAGGATTTATCTATTGATTTTGAATCACTTACAAAATTGGTAGATTATAATATACAAAACGGAGTTAGTTTTTTAGTGGTTTTAGGGACTACGGCGGAGGCGGCTACGCTTTCCAAAGAGGAAAAACATCAGGTGATAGACCACATTATAAAGGTGAATAATGGGCGTGTGCCATTGGTTTTGGGCATTGGTGGGAATAATACAATGGAGGTGAAAAACCAAATAGAAACCACGGATTTATCTCATTTTGAGGCAGTTTTATCGGTGTCTCCATATTATAATAAACCTAATCAAGAAGGGCTTTATCAGCATTATAAAGCTTTGGCGGAAACAGGGAAGCCTATCATTATTTATAATGTGCCAGGGCGTACTGGGCAGAATGTGGAAGCCTCTACCACAATACGACTAGCAAAGGATTTTCCTAATCTTTTTATGATAAAAGAGGCGAGTGGGAACATTCATCAGCATTTGGATATTTTACGACAAAAACCAGAGCATTTTTCCCTAGTTTCTGGCGATGATGAACTTACTTTACCTGTAACATTGGCAGGAGGTGATGGGGTAATTTCTGTAATAGGGCAGGGCTATCCGAAGGAATTTTCCACGATGCTGAAATTGGCGTTTGAGGGTAAAGTAAAGGAGGCGTTTGCTATTCATAATCAGCTAGTTGAAATCACTAGATTGATTTTTGTAGAGGGCAACCCTTGTGGAATTAAAACGATTTTAGCAGAGAAAGGTATCATAAAAAATAATCTTCGTCTTCCATTGATAAAAGCATCAGAAAATCTACAAAATAGAATAAAAGAAGAAATGAAAAAAATAGGGTAGTACCGATTCACTACATAAAAAATCTCCTAAATATTTAGGAGATTTATTTTTTATCCAATTCGTTCTATTAGAGCCATATAGAAACCGTCATAGCCTTGGCTTGGCATTATTTTTTCATCTTTTATAAACTTAAAATTAGGGTTATTTTCTAGGAATCGCTCCACTTGTTCTTGGTTTTCACTTGGTAAAATGGAGCAAGTTGCATAAATCATTTTCCCACCTTTTTTCAAAATTTTAGAGTAATCTTGTAAGATTTGTTGTTGCTCTTTTTTGATTCTATCAATAAAATCTTGGTCTATTTTCCACTTGCTATCGGGGTTTCTTTTCAGTACGCCCAGACCAGAGCAAGGTGCGTCTATCAGCAGTCTATCAGCTTTTTCGTGTAGTCGTTTGATGACTTTATTATCCGTTATCAGCCTTGTTTCTATATTATGAGCTCCTGCTCGTTTGGCACGGCGTTTGAGTTCAGCGAGTTTCCAATCAAAAATATCCAAAGCGATGATTTGCCCCTTATTACCCATAAGAGCTGCCAAATGCAAGGTTTTTCCACCAGCACCAGCACAGGCATCTACCACACGCATACCTTCGGCGACCTCAAGGAAATAGCCAATTTTTTGCGAACTGGCATCTTGTACTTCAAACAATCCATCTTTGAATGCCGATGTGAGGAATACATTTTTCTTCTCTTCCAGCTGAACGGCATCAGGGTAATTTTTTAGGGTAAAAGATGGGATATTTTCATCTTTCAAATCTGAAACCAATTCTTTAGTTGAAGTCTTCAAAGTATTGGCTCTCAACACCGTAGGGGCTTGTTCGTTTAGGGCTATCATTTCCTTTTCCCATCGGTCGCCCAGTTCTTTTTCTAGGGTTTCAGCGAGCCAATCTGGAATAGAATGCTCAATCGCCTTCGTAGGAACGGATTTCTTTTTCAACTTGGTGAGAATATCCGCTATTTTAATCCCTTCAAACTCCTCAAATTTCTTGTAATGCGTTTCGCTCCAAAGTAAATATGCTAAAATCAGTTTGTAGATATTGGCAGGTTTTACGCCTTCGCCCATATAATATTCAAGGCGTTTTTTCCATCGGATAATGTTATAAAAAATCTCCGAAACCACCGCTCTATCTTGGCTTCCCCATTTTTTATGAGCCTTCAGAAGGCGTTCTATCACCTTATCGGCATATTTATTTTTTTCAAAAAAAGTCTCTTGTAGTGCATCGTGAATGCCTCTGAGTAGATTGCGATGTATGAGTTCCATTGATTCCTTAAAAATTATTCTGCAAAAATAGTGTTTTTATGCGAATATATGGAGTAAAACCTATATGAATACTGATTTGTTGTGTATCTTTGCCAAAATTTTAATGATATGATAGATTTATTACCTTGTCCGAAATGCGGAAGCGAATATACTTATGAACAAGATAATTTGCTCGTATGTTCCCAATGTTTTCACGAGTTTGACCCAAATGAAGTAGGGAATGAAGATAAAGTTTTTGATAGTAACGGAAACGAACTTCAAAATGGTGATTCTGTGGTAGTTATAAAAGATTTACCTGTAAAAGGAGCTCCAAAACCAGTGAAAGCAGGGACGAAGGTAAAAAATATCC
>JAUNHO010000097.1:0-628 GCA_030523905.1 Bergeyella zoohelcum | reverse complement strand
TAGCGACCATAATATTGACTGCAAAATAGATGGTTTCGGCTCTATGGCATTGAAATCTGAATTTGTAAAAAAGGCGTAACTAGGGGGAGAAATATTAGTTATTAAAGTACAGGGATTAGTTCTTGAATATCAAAACTAATCCCTTATAGTTGTATGTAAAATCCCTATTTTCTCAAATCGTCATTCCTATTTCTATACCTTTTATTTTTCGGTAAAGGTCTGTGGCGAAATTATCCGTCATTCCAGAAACGAAGTCCAATACGCCTAAAACCTGTTGATAAACGCTTCCGTTTTCGTAATGAAACTGCGAAGGCATCAGTTGGAGGGCTTTTTTATCATAAGATTTTCGGTCGTTTTTGGGCTTTATTACCGATGGAATAAAGTGATTGAGGAGCTCATACATTACATTATACCCAGCATTTTCTATTTCCACTACGGAGTGATGCCCATAGATTTTATCAATGGAAAATTGCTCTATTTCTCGTAGGCTTGGGTTTGTGTTTTTATAAATTTCCAATAAGGCTGTACCCTGTTTTCCCTCTATTATTTTAGTGAAATTAGCTTTGAAATTATTAATGGATTGATTAATTAAAGCATTGATTACCTTTGCTCTAAGGTACGAAATTCG